>SBFI01000394.1 GCA_006227875.1 Acidobacteriota bacterium | reverse complement strand
ATGGGCTCCAGATCCTCCGGACCCGGGGTCTTCTCGGTCACCAGGATGTTCTTCTCGGTCTTGTCATCGGTGCGGCCGAGACCGGTCTCGACATGGGCCATCTGTGCCAGGTCGGCGGCGTCATCGAGCATCGTCCGGCGGACGGCGTCGATGATGACGCGGCGGCCTTCGAGACCCATCTCAGAAAAGGCCTGGAAGGCCTGCCAGGCGGACGCCGTCGCCGCCTCGATGGCGGTAAAGACCCCTTCGCCGAGGTCGACCGGTACGCGGCGCCGGTCGACCTTTCGGGGCTCGGCCTCCGCTTGCACCCTACCCAACCGGTCACGGACGCGCCCGATGATGGCCTGTATTTCCTGCGGATCGAGATCAGCCATGAGCCGGTGTGAGAACTACTTGTGATAGATCTCCTTGCCGTCGACCTCCCAGGTGTCGACGATGGCCATGATCACGGCGTCGCAGGGCCGGTCGCGGGTGGCCACCGTCTGACGGGCTGAGCTGCCGGTAGCGTAGAGGACGACTTCGTCCGGCCCGGCTCCCACCGCATCCACGGCCACCACGTAACCCGCACTCTCTTTGCCGTCGACGCCGACCTCGCGCAGAACGAGGAACTTGAAGCCCTCCATCAGGGGCTCTTTGCGGCTCGCGACCAGCGATCCGACCACTCTTCCCAGAAGCATGTCGCTTCCCTATCGCCCGCAGATCAGCTTTTCTGCTTCCTGGCCTGTTCCTGCCGACCCAGGGGAAGCACTTGGTCGATATTGACGTGCGGACGGGCGATGACGTGTGTCGACACCACTTCGCCGACCTTTTCGGCACCCCGAACACCCGCCTCGATGGCCGCCTTCACCGCTGCCACGTCGCCGCGCACGACAGATGTGACGTAGCCGCCTCCGGTCTTCTCGTATCCGACCAGCTCCACCTTGGCCGCCTTCACCATGGCGTCCGACGCCTCCACCATGGCGGCGAATCCTCGGCACTCGATCATTCCCAACGCTTCTGCCATGTCCTCTTCCTCCTATTGCGTCATGCTTCCGCCTATTTATTTCCTACTTCTTCTTGGCCGCCCGGCCGGAAACACCCTCGACCGCTGCGACCGCTGCTCGCCAACCGACGTCGATGTCCCTTTCTTCGCCACCCAGATAGACCCGGCCGAAGGAGCCAAAGGCACGGACCTCCAAGATGTTGATCTCGGCGGCCTTCTCGGCCTCGTTGGCCGCCAGTGCCGCATAGGGCGCCGGCTCTACTTCCATCACATAGAGGGTCTGTCCGGGGATCAGCATATGCCCGTGCCGCATCCGGTTGATGAGCTGGACCTGGTGATCGTCCACGTGGCGAACTATCTGGCTCGACAGGATGCGGGGTTTGAGCCGCTCGGATTCCTTGAGCCCGAGATCGTCGAGGATCGCTGCTCCGGCGGCGCGCGCCTCGGCCTGAGAGCGGGAGTGCACCTCGAGCAGTCCGTAGTAGCGCTCGACGATCTGCATTCCTGGGCGTACCTTGGTGGCCTTCAGTGCGACGTCGGTCAGGCGGTTGATCTCGATCCCGGGGGAGATTTCGACCCACAGCGAGGCGTCGCCGGCCAGGGGCAGAAAGCCCTGCGCCACGGTACCCAGAAAGGCCGCGTACTGGGGCTGCAAGCTGTCGAGAAACACGTAGGTTCGGAGCTCGACTTCAGCCATCGGCACCTCCACCACCGACGATCGATATCCCGGCCGACGCCCCAATCCGCGTCGCACCGGCGGCGATCATCTCCTTGGCCTCTTCGGTCGTATGGATCCCGCCCGACGCCTTGACCCCCATCTCCGGACCGACTGTCTCGCGCATCAACGCCACATCGTAGACCGTCGCTCCGCCGGGACCAAAACCGGTCGACGTCTTCACAAAGTCGGCTTTGGCCTCCTGCGCCAACCGACAAGCGATGACCTTCTCCTCGTCGGTCAGCAGCGCGGCTTCGATGATGACCTTGCAGACCGCTCCCACCTCCCGACAGGCGTCGACCACCCGGGCGATGTCCCGTCGCACCTGATCGTACTGGCGCTCTTTGAGCAGACCGATATTGATCACCATGTCGATCTCCCGCGCCCCCTCCCGCAGAGCCCGTCGAGCCTCCATCACCTTGGTCTCGGTGGCATTGGCGCCCAGTGGGAAACCGACGACCGAGGCCACCTTGACCTTCGATCCACGCAGCTTTTGCACCGCCCTGCGGACCCAGACCGGGTTGACGCACACTGCGGCAAAACCATACTCCAGCGCTTCTTCACACAGCCGGTCGATGCTCGAGGGGGTGGTGTTTGGCGCCAGCAGGGTGTGATCGATATAGCGGGCGAGATCGGCCGGGATCTCGCCGCCACGACCGTTGTAGCTGATGCGGGAGGCCCCCTCATCCACCATGGCCCGCACCTTGTCGGCACAATGTGAGGCGCACGAGCCGTGGCAGTCCGAGCACTCCCCTTCCGCGTCGCCGGCAAGAACCGCCAGCACACGTCGGGTGACGGCCTCGATCAGATCCTCTCGTTCGGTCATTCTTCGTTCGAATCCACTGTTTCTTCGCTCGGTTCGCGCTCGAACCGGTGAATCATCTCCACCCGACGGGCGTGTCTACCGGGACCCCAGGGGGTGGCAAGCCACACATCGACGATCTGTCGGGCCAGATTGTCCCCGATCAGACCGGCGCCCAGGGTCAGGACGTTGGCATGATTGTGCTCGCGGCTGTTGCGGGCCGAAGAGAGGTCGTAGCACATGGCAGCGCGTACACCCGGCACTTTGTTGGCTGTCATGCACGAACCGATCCCCGCTCCATCCACCACGATACCGCTGGCGCAGGCCCCATCGGCGACCAGTCGAGCGACGGCAAAGGCAAATTCCGGGTAGTCGACAGCGTCGTTGCTGGTCGTCCCGCAATCCCGTACACCGTAGCCCTGATCACGCAGGTGGGAGATCAGCTTCTCCTTGAGCTCGAAGCCTCCATGATCGGCACCGATAGCGATCTCGAGGGTGGGGGCAGGAGTGCCCTCCCGGGTAGCCTCCGCCACCTCTTCGATCACTCTCGCAACGACTGCGCGAATCTCTTGTTCCGAGGTCATCAATTGGACTTTCAGACCCGATGTTTACCACAATTCAGGGGTGAGAAGCCCTTCCGTCCGGGCTGATCTCGACGGCGGAAATCCCTACCCCGGTGTAGAAGTGTTCCAGAATATCCCGGTAGGAGTGTCCTCGCAGCCCCATTCCGTAGGCGCCTACCTGGCACAAACCCACACCATGCCCCCAGCCCCGGCCGGTAAAGAGCCACCCTGGGGACCCGTTTGGCGGCGTCAGGTGCTTGGCCGTAAACAGGGTGTCGGGAAGATCCAGGGTCCAGCGCACGGCCAGCCCCTCCACCTCGACATCACGGCCATCGGCTCCCTCCAGGCTTATGCGGCCGACCCTCCCCGACACACCACGCGAGAGGATGACCAGGTTGCCGAACCCGAGGCCCGGAAACCGGGCGTTTACCATGCTGGAGAGCTCATCGTCCGTCCTGAAGCGGGTCCAGGAGCTCATGTTGCTGGTGCGATCGAAGGCCACCCCGTCGGGGTCGACCTGGTGGGTAACCGCCAGCAGCTCCTGGTCCCGGGTGTAGAGAGTCAACCGGTCGCCCGCCACCAGAGCCAGCGGCGAAGCGAGGTACTGATTGCCGGCCCGGCGAAAGGTGGTCAGATCACTGGTGAGAGCCAGCGAGCGCGTCTTGCCGCCGGTGCGGACCTGGAGGCGACCCCCGGTCAGACCCTGATAGCGACCCTCCACCTCCTCCAGCACGCGCAGGTAGATGGCCAGACGAAAAAGGGTCTCCTCGATCTCCTGCACGGTCAGGGGTTGACTCAGATCACCGGCCAGGAGGCCACTTTTGACCAGATAAGCCGCCAAACGGAGATCGCGCTCGTCCCATTCGGCCGGGGGGTGATCCAGCAGATAGGGAAGATCTTCACGCGCCACAAAGAGCTGGGCCTCCACCGCAAGGTAGAATATGGAGCCGATGAATCGCTGAAGCTCGCGGCGCTCGAGCGACGCCAGCTGATCGGTCGGCACCGGCAAACCCGCCAGCAGTGCCAGATGCTCCAGCCGGCCGGCCAGCACTGCGGGGGTTTCGTCCAGACCGGCGGGAGGCAAGAGCTCCTGCATCAGGCTCCCTGGGAAAGGAACACCCCGGCTCAGACGGCCGGCCAGTCGGTCGACACCCGCCTCGAGACAGGGAACACCCCGCAGATAGGGCTCGTGCTTGAGCGGAAAGATCACTTCCACGTTCTCGGT
>SBFI01000169.1 GCA_006227875.1 Acidobacteriota bacterium | reverse complement strand
GGCTGGGCGCGGGCGCCGCGGGTCCGAGTCTTCATCTCCTCGAGCGTGGGTGTCGGCTCCAAGCCCTCACGCGCCGCGGAGAGCTCCTCGGCGACTTTTTCCAGCTCCACCGCCGCGTATTGATTGCTGCGGTCCAATTGGACGGCTTGGGTGTATTCCCGCAGAGCCAGCTCCAGGGTGCCCGCCTCGTAGTAGTCCTTCCCCCGCTCGAAGTGCATCTGCGAAGCTTTCATCTTTGCCCGCAGCAGACCGGTGCGATAGGCGACGTTGTCCGGAAAGCGGTCGACGAGATCCATGTACTGGAGAACCGCTTCGTCCCACTCGCCTCTCGTTTCGGCCTGCTCCGCCTGCCGGGCCGTCTTGTAGCCGGAGCAGGCGACCAGCAAAACGACCAGGATCACCAGCGGGATTCGGATGGACTTTCTAGCCATTCTCAGACTCCCAAGGCAAAGCATCTTACCCTCCCACCGCCAGCCGTTCTGGCGGGGCATCCGGAAAGCCTACAAAACCGACATCGACGGATTCGAAGCCGATCCGTACAACAATGAATTTCTCGTTCAAAACGCCCCCTTCGAGCACATTGAAGATCGCTTTGCCGTCGGAAAAGACCGCCAGCCGGTGTCTTTCCGGTCCAAAACTCCCCAGATAGACGACGTCCACCGGCGGCGGCACTGGTTTTGGCGGCACGATCTCCTCGGGCTGCTCCATGGCGGCCAGGGCCTCCTCGGCCCTTCTCAGAGCCTCCGGGTCCGGCTCCGGTGGTGGGGCCGGGGGTGGCGGTGGCGGTGCCCCAAAGCGAAAAGGGTCGCGACCCGGGGCATAGTCACCCGGCTCTCTCTCCAGATCGGCGACGCGCAGCTCCACCACCAGCGGGTCGCCATTGCCGGCCCCATTTCTGGCGACGACACCGCGCGAGGCTCCAGCGGCCGCTCCACTTGCGGCCGTCGGCGAACCAAAGGAGCCCTGACGAAGCTGGCGCCAGCCCACAAAGAGAAGCACCAGCACCAGAGCGGCGAATATGAACTGCTTGCGGCGCTCCGGTGTCATGGTCCAACCTCTCCCGCGGTTGCTATCGGCTGGGTGGTCTCGTCTTCTTCTGCAAAGAGAGTCGAGATCTTCAGATTGATCCGCAGCTCGGCGCCCTGGCCTCCGCTTCCCAGTTGGATCTCTTCGAGAGTCAGAAAGAACTCCGAAAGCTCGAGAAAGTTGATGAAGCGCCTGAGCTCGACATAGGTACCCTCGACGGCAAAGACGATCGATCGTTTGACCAGATTGTAGTTGCGCAGGCTCTCATCGGGATAGCTGATGACCGTCGGCTCGAGACCGGCGCGTCGGGCCAGGGTCTTGACCTCGGCGATGATCTGGGTCACCCGCCGGCTCTCGGTGGACAACCTGCTCTCGTAGAATTCGCCGATTCTCGCCTCGTTGATCTTGGCGCTCTCCACCGATTCCGCCAGTGCCGATCTCGAGGCCTCGAGCAGATCCAACTCCGCCCGGCGTCGCTCCACCCGGCCCTCGCGAAAGCGGGCCTGGCTCGCCAACACCAGGCCGTAGGTCGACAGAATGGCCAGACCCACCAGGCAGATGACGAGCGGCGGCAACCACCGACCGAGATGCCGACGCCAGAGGTCAGTGGATTTTCTCACGCGTCACCTTCCGTGCTCACCTCGGCCTCGGGCTCCTCTTCGGGCACCAAGAGGGGCTCGTCGTCGAGGAGACCCTCCGCCTCTCCACCGATCGCATCGACCACTTCGAGCTCCTCCAGCTCTTCATCCTCACCCGTTTCGAGATCGGCGGTCATCTGGTCGAGATCTGCTTCCGCCCTGGGATAGCGGCCCGGGAGATAGATCACGTCCAGGGAGAAGTCGAACTGCTGCTGGCCCCTTTTCGCCTCGTGAGCCAGGTCCGGCCGAACAAAGCTCGGATGGCCAAACAGGCTATCGACCAGCGCCAGCAGCGCCGTGTCGCTCTTGGCAACCCCGGTGACACCAAGATGCACCCTCTCGTCGGCGGAGGCCGTCGACGCGGCCGAACGGCCGCTCGAGCCGCTCCAGTCGACACTTGGTGAGACCCTGTTCAGATGGACATCGTCGGGCAGCACCTCGCCCAGCCGATCGAACAGATGGCTCCACGAAAAGGTCCTCTGGGCGATTCGGCTGTTGAGAAATACAGCCTGCTGGTTTTGGCCCTGGATATCGAGACCACTCAGCTCGCGCTCGAGACGGGCGATCTCCGCTTGCTCCTGCTCGATGCCGGCTTCGAACTCTTCGAGCAGATCCCGTCTCTGCCCCTGCCCGCTGAAGTGTCGCCAGTAGAGCACCGTGTTGGCGATCAGCAGCAGGGCGGCGAGAACCCACAGAATCCAGGTAAGTCGCCGGATAGGACGAAAATTTACAAACGGCTCTCGAGCCAGATTGAGCAGGGCCGACCTCATGGGATCTCCTGCCGGGCCGCCCCGAGCAGGGGAGAGATCTCACGCACCGAGACCTCGGGGACCCTGCCGGACAGCGCCAGGTGCTGTGACTCCAGGACGTGCGCCGGGATCTCGAAGGCACTTTCGAGCTTTTCACACCAGGCCGCGGTCTCCTCTTCGGGGGCCACCAGGAGTACCCGACCCAAGCGAGCCGACGACAGCTCCTCTTTGAGGAAGGCACGGGTCATCCTCAGGTCTCTCGCCACCAGGCGCTCGGAGGAGTCACGATCACCGAGCTTGTCCAGAGATTTGAAGCGGTGAAGGGCCGGCTCGCCACGCCAGACAAAGACCATGCTGTAGCCGGTGCCGGCGGCAAGAACCACCAGACCCAGCTCCACGTCGCGGAGCGGATCTCGAACAGCCGGCAACAGCGACAGGCTCTCGTTGGAGATCTGTCCCAGACGGATCCCCTGCGCGCCGAAGGCGTCCTCGATCTGCTCCAACATATGGTCGAGCCCAAAACCCAGGAGCACGCGCTTCTCGCCGGCCCGGTTCGGCAGCGGCGACAGCTCCGTCCCCCCGATGCGGAGCTCCTCGACCTTGAAGGGCACCAGGCGACGCAGCTTCCAGCGCAATACCTCTTCCCGTTCGCCTGCCGAGCGGGGCAGATCGCTGGCCTCGGTAAAGGTGAGCCGCAACCAGGGATCGGGGACCACCAGGGAGGCCTCCTCGACAGGCTCGGAGATGCGCTCGATCAGTGCTGTGAGCGGGGCGGCAAACAACGCCGGTTCCCTCATGGCGCCGCCCAGCGGACCCGAGCCGAAGAGATCGGGTGGCGAGTCGACCGCGTGGTACTCCTCCAGCTCGTAACTGCCGTTGGCCCGGGCAAACCGGCCATAACGAAGACCGGCGGCGTCCACCGCAAAGATATGCGGCGGCACCGGCAGGGCCTCCAGACCGAGGAGCCGCTCAATCAACGAAGGTAACCTTATTGATCTCACGCAGTGTCGTCACTCCTGCCAGTACCCGCTCCAAGGCCGACTCTCTCAAAAACAGCATTCCTTCTTCCTGCGCCGCCTTCTTGATCTCCGAAGCCGGACGCCTCTCCAGAATGAGCTCCCGGATGCGGTCGGACAGATCCAGAAGCTCCGAGATGGCGGTCCGACCGAGAAATCCGGTGCCGTTGCACTCGATACATCCCATTCCTTCGAAAAATTCCTGGTCGGCATGGACCTTCGGGTCCAACCCACTTTCCTCCAGGAGTTGAAGCGAGGGGCGAACCGGCTCCCGGCAGTGGGAGCAGATCTGACGCACCAGCCGCTGGGCGAGCACACAGTTCAGCGCCGAGACGAAATTGTAGAGATCCACCTTCATGTTGAGAAAGCGCCCCAGGACATCCACCACGTTGTTGGCATGCACCGTGGTGAAGACCAGGTGGCCGGTCAGGGCCGACTGCACCGCAATCTGGGCGGTCTCCTCGTCGCGGATCTCACCAACCATGATCTTGTCCGGATCGTGACGGAGAATCGAGCGCAGCCCACGGGCAAAGGTGAGACCTTTCTTCTCGTTGACCGGAATCTGCGTGATGCCACGCAGCTGATACTCGACCGGATCCTCGATGGTGACGATCTTGTCTTCCGAGGATTGGATCTCCGACAGACAGGCGTAGAGTGTGGTCGTCTTACCCGATCCGGTGGGCCCGGTCACCAAAACCATGCCGTAGGGCTCACGGATGAACTTGCGGATCTTCAAGATCGTCTCGTCGTCGAATCCAAGAATATCGAGGCGGAGATTCTTGAACTCCTTGTTCATCGACTCCTTGTCGAGAATACGGATGACGGCGTCCTCGCCGTGGACCGAGGGCATGATGGAGAC
>SBFI01000013.1 GCA_006227875.1 Acidobacteriota bacterium | reverse complement strand
TCGGAAGAGGCGCTGCGGCGGTTCTCGCACTCGATGGCGAGGGTCATCGATCGGCAGCTCCGACAGCGTCAGTCCGGTGCGGAGCCCGGCTACCCGCCCGCGGTCAGGGAGCTCGTGGACACCCTGCTCCACGGTGCCAACTCGGACCAGGCGGTGGGGTCGTTGCTGCAGCTCGCGGCGGCTGACTACCTCCGTGGGGCCGTGCTGATGGTGGAGGACACCGCGGTCCGATCTCGGGCCGGTTTCGGGTACCCCCTCAATCGAATCGTGACCGCTCTGCCGCGAGGTGTGGGACTGCTCGAAAAGGCGATTCGGGACGGTGAGGCCGTCGTCGGGATCGATCCCGCGTCGGAGGGAGCCAGACAGCTCGCACTCGTGCTGGGCATTGAACGACTGCCGAGCCAGACCGCGGTGATCCCGCTCGGTGCCGGCTTCTCAGTGGGAGGGTTACTGGTCGTCGACCGCGAGGGACAGCAGCTTCCCGGGCTCGGTGATTTGCCGCTGCTGGCCCGCTGCCTCGGGGGAGCTGCGGTCCGCCCCGACTGATCCGGCCGCGATCTGGATGACCCACCGCTCAAGAGTGCACGGGTTCAGAACACAACCGTCGTCTGACCACCGACACAGCTGTGCTTCCAATTGACAAACTGCTTCCAGGCGGTCATAATCTGTGCGAGGTGTTCCCCCGTCAGTTCGGTGCATTGCGGTTTTTCTCGCCTCGAACACCATCGATGACGGTGGAGATGTAGTCGTATGGAAACACTTGACGCCCGGAAGGTCAGTTTTGTGGGGACCGCTGCGGTGTCTTTGATCAATCGTGACCCGGACGCTCGTTCCAGGCGCCGGGTCCGGGGACCGGAGGTTGCTCCATGGTGACTCTGGCCATCGAGGGTGATGGTGGCTCCGAGCTGACCTATCAGCTGGTGAAACAAGTCATTTCCATTGGGGCGTCGAGCCAAAACGACGTCGTGCTGAGGTCGCCCGGTGTGGCGCCGCGCCACCTGGTGATCCAGCGCAACCAGAATGTGTTCACTTTTCTCGCACAGCCGCGGCAGATCGTCGTTTTGAACGGCGAGCGGCGGTCGCGAGGTGTGCTGCGGGTGGGCGATCGGATTCGCATCGGCACCGCGACCATAGTGTTCAAGGGCGTGGACGAGGAGGAGACCGAGATCGAGGTGGTGAGCGAGGATCAGGCGGCGGCTCCGCAGCGCCCCCCCGTGGAGCGGGATCAGATGCCGACCAAAGACGCGAAGACGCGGTCCGAGGTCGTGCTGTACAGCGAGCCCAACCGGCTCGCCGAGGCCAGACACCACATGGTCGAGATTTTCCGCGCCGGAGTGCGGTCGGACCTGGTGCCGTCGCTGCGGACGTTCTTCGAGAACTTCTTCGCGAAACGGCAAGCGATGCTCGCCTGGCTGGACGAGGATGGTCAGTTCCAGCCCATCGTTTCGCAGTGGACCGGCGAGGTTCCCAGGCTTCCGGCACGGACCTTCGACGAGCTCTCCAGCGAGGGGAGGTTCGCGGTCCTGCGGCTCGCCAACCGCCGCATCCTGATCTACCCGATCGAGTCCGGCACTCTCGAGTCGCGGGCCTATCTCATGGTGGAGACGCTTGCCGACGACCAGGAGGACGACCAGACGCTGCTTGCCGAGCTCGCTCGGATGCTCGCGGTGCACTGGCAAAGGGTGGAGAACTCCAGCTCCCTGTACGGACCTTGGGAGGCGCAGGCGCGCAAGAAGGTGGACGAGGAGCTCCCGGGGACCTCCCAGGCGGTCAGGGTGCTCCGTGATAGCGTGGTGCGTGCGGCTCGCTCGACGGAACCGGCGTTGCTGTGCGGTCCCCAGGGGTCGGGTCGGATGGCGGTGGCGACGCTGATCGCGAGCCTCCATCCCACAGGATCCCTTCCGGTCCAGGTGTTTCAGGCCAAAGACGAGGGGGACGCCACGTTCCGAACCGATCTGTTCGGTCCGACCTCGGAGCGTGGGTTTGCCGACGGACTTGCCGAGCGCACCAAGGGCTCTGTGGTCGTACTCCGGGATGTCCAGCTTCTCGGACAGGCGCTGCAACGGGAGATCGCGGCTGCGATCGGCAGCGACGTCGGGTCGGGATACGGGCCGAGCGCGCGGTGGATCGTGACCACCGAGGCCGATGCGATGGCGCTGGTCAATGAAGGACTGCTCGACGCGACGCTGTTCAACCTCTTCCAGCGACACATTCTGCGGATTCCGTCCCTCGAGGAGCGGCCCGAGGATCTTCCGCTGCTGGTGGTCCGGCTGCTCGAGACGGTTGGTGCCGAGCAGGGCAAGGAGATTCGGGGTATCGATCTCGACACCCTCAACTCTCTGCTGAACCACTCGTTCGAGGGCGAGATGAGCGAGCTCGTGGGAGAGCTTCGCCGGCTCGTGTCGGCGACCCCGGAGGGCGAGATGGTGCGCGGGACCGTACCGGCTGCCATCGGTCGTCGGGTGATCGGAGGAGATGCCAGCGAGGCTGACGCCGTGCTGGCGGCCATGCTGGTGGAGAACGATCTCAAGGTGGTGATTCCGTCGGTCGAGCGGACAATCATCGACCGTGTGCTCCGCAAGACGATGGGTAACCAGAGCAAAGCGGCGCGCATCCTCAATCTGTCGCGCGGCGCCTTGATCGCCAAGATCAAGGAGTACGAGATCGAGGACTACCGGCACCTGCGGCGCAACCGTTAGCAGGGCGACGAACCGCGCACGCTCTCAGCAAAAAGGGACTCGGGACTAGGGGCTCGGCACCCACCCTGCCCGGGACGGCAGTGTAGGATCGGGTTGAATGGACCACGATATGGCGCAGTGGATCCTTGTGCGCCGACACGCTCCCCGAATTGCTCGCGATCGAGGACGGCCAGAGGGAACAGCACATTACGTTTCGGGGGGATACGCGGTTGTCCCTGTAGCCGCGCGACTGCGGATCTAACTTCCGGGTAGGTGCGTACGTGCCGAGGAGATAGGTAACAAGAAAGTCTAGGGACATAGGTAACACATTTCGTCGTCGTCGGAGCTGTGGAGGCTGTGGGAAGGTGGAGGGAGTGGAGGGAGGGGGCCAGCTTTCCACAACTCCACAGCTGAACGCCGCGGCTCATGAGACGACCTCGAAGTTTCGCTCGTCGAGGCGTCCGAGCAGGACATCGTAGAAATAGATGGACCAGATGCCGTCTTCGATTTCCTCGAGGGCTACGAGCTGATTTCTGAGTGTTTCGCTGAGGAACAGGCGATGGTTTTTGAATTTGATCATTCCGCTGCTCCAGACGCGACGCAGCCGGTAGTGCGGCAGGTAGGTGGGCTCTGGGATGCGATTGGGGAAAGGACGAGGGGACGGGATCCACAGTTCTGCCGGTCTTTTTTGTCCTAAGGCCTGGTGAGGGCGGTGGTGGTTGAACTCAGTACGAAAGGTCTGGAATCGTCGTTGCTGAGCCTTCCGGTTGCGTGCTGGCGGGCGAATGGTCTCTTCCTTCAAAGTGCGGTGCATTCGCTCATGACGGCCATTCTGCTGTGGTTTGCCCGGCTGAATCCGTTCCGGACGGATGCCGAGCTGGATCCACCACACGCTCAGCGACGACAGACCATGGATCGCTCGAGGCGTCACAAACGGCGTGCCGTTGTCGGTGCGAATGCCCTCCGGCAAACCATACTCACGAAACAGACGCTCGAATGTTGATCGGACACCCTTGCCTTCGGTCGAGCTCAACCCGTCACACGCGAGCAGGTACCGGGTGTGCTCGTCTGCTACCGTCAACGGGTAACACCAGCTGCCATCTCCCGTCTTGAACTGACCCTTGAAATCCGCCGTCCAGAGCTGATTCGCAGCCGTCACCTCGGTCATAGGTCGTCCAGGATGTCGGTGGCGTCGACGTCGGTGTCGACCTGTCACCAAACCTTCTCGTTTCAGAATCGCGGCTACCGTACTCCGCGCCGGCAAAGTCATCTCCGGATGTCGACGGCCAAGCACATCCAACAGCTTCTCCGGACCCCAGCTCTTATGCGCCCTCCGTGCCTCGATAATCAACTCCTCGATCTCTCTCGGCGTCCTCCTCGGAATGCTATGCGGCCTCCGACTGCGATCCTTCAAACCCTCCAACCCCTCCTCTTCGAATCGGTTCAGCCACTTGTACCCTGTCTTGCGGCTGATCCTGTATCGCTCACACAGCTCGCTCATCGTGTACACACCACGATCTCGCGCCATCACAAACCGCATCTTCTCCTTCATCGAACACGTCTCCATCCACGGCATGGCTCCTCCCTCCTTCGGAACCAGCCATCCTAGACGT
>SBFI01000338.1 GCA_006227875.1 Acidobacteriota bacterium | reverse complement strand
CCGACAGTGGTCATCAACCAGAAAGCACTGGAGTCTTGGCTCCCATTGGCACCCTCATTCGAAGCGACTGCTGTCAGATCTCGCGGGGCGGTGACGGGGCGGTGGTCTGCCGACGGAGCGACTGGGCGCTGAGGCGAAAGCCAGGGCATTACACGGGCCGTGGAGCGTGCGCGGTTGGAGCGCAGTGGCAGACCACCGCCCCGTTGCCGACCCGCCGTGCCGGCCCGGGCTCGGGACCGGAGGGGGCTCTCCGGAGCGGAGCCATCTCCCGCGCAGCGGAGGGGAGCCTCCGGAGGTCTCGAGACCGGGCCAACACGGGGCGCCATGTCTTGGGCGCTACGGAGTCCGGTCGTTTCGCGCCTCGGTTCAGTCTCCCGGCTAGAATGCCTCAATGGACCGCTTCCAGCTAGTTTCCAAGCTCAGGCCCCAGGGCGATCAGCCCGAGGCCATCCGGCAGCTGGTCACCGGGGTCGAGAAGGGCCTCGAGGAGCAGGTTCTGCTCGGGGTCACGGGGTCGGGCAAGACCTTTACCATCGCCAAGGTGGTCGAGGAGCTCAACCGCCCTACTCTGGTGCTGTCCCACAACAAGACGCTGGCGGCACAGCTGTTTCAGGAGTTCAGGAGCTTCTTTCCGCACAATGCGGTCGAGTACTTCGTCTCCTACTACGACTACTACCAACCGGAGGCGTATGTTCCCCAGACCGATACCTATATCGAAAAGGAGACGAGCATCAACGAAGAGATCGATCGATTGCGCCTGCGGGCGACAAAGGTCCTCTTCGAGCGCCGCGATGTGCTGATCGTCGCTTCGGTCTCCTGCATCTACGGTCTGGGCTCACCCGAGTCGTTCTACGGCATGCTTCATTTCTTCGACGTCGGCGACGACAGCGGCATGGATCGGGCCCTGAGGGCGCTTGTCGACATGCAATACGAGCGCACGCAGATGGATCTCTTCCCGGGTAGCTTCCGTGCGCGCGGCGATGTGCTCGAGATCTTCCCCGCCTACGAGGAGACCGGAATCCGGGTCGCCTATTTTGGCGACGAGATCGAGAGCATCTCCCGCTTTGACATTCTGCGTGGCGACGGGCTGGAGGAGGCCGAGCGTATCGCCGTCTTCCCCAAGACCCACTATGTGACCACCCGAGAGCGCCTCGAGGGTGCCTTGTCCACCATCCCGAAGGAGCTCGAAGAGCGTCTCGACGAGCTGGAGCAGCAGGAAAAGCTGTTGGAGCGCCAGCGGCTCGAACAGCGGACCCGCTTCGATCTGGAGATGTTGCGAGAAGTAGGCTACTGCCACGGGATCGAGAACTATTCACGCCATCTCACCGGACGGGCGCCGGGGGAGCCGCCCCCGACGCTCTTGGACTATCTCCCGGATGATCTCCTGCTGGTCGTCGATGAAAGCCACCAGACGATTCCCCAGGTGCGGGGTATGTACCACGGCGATCGCTCTCGCAAGGAGGTCCTGGTCGAGCACGGCTTCCGACTGCCCAGTGCACTCGACAATCGACCGCTGACCTTCGATGAGTTCGACGAGAGGGTGGGGCAGAGGATCTACGTTTCGGCCACCCCGGCGCCATGGGAGCTCGAGCGAACCGGTGGTGTCGTTGTCGAGCAGGTCGTGCGGCCGACGGGCTTGTTGGATCCGGTTATCGAGATCCGTCCCGCTCAGGGCCAGGTCGACGACCTGCTGGGCGAGATCCGCAAGGTAGTGGAAGCCGGGCATCGGGTCTTGGTGACGACGCTGACCAAGCGGATGGCGGAGGAGCTTTCGCAGTATCTGCTCGAGCTGGGGATCCGGGTGCGTTATCTCCACAGCGACATCGACACCCTGGAGCGGGTCGAGATCGTCACCGCTTTGCGTCGTGGTGACTTCGACGTGTTGGTGGGCATCAACCTGTTGCGTGAAGGACTGGACTTGCCGGAGGTGGCCCTGGTGGCCATTCTGGACGCGGACAAAGAGGGCTTTCTACGCAGCCAGACGTCGCTCATCCAGACGGCTGGTCGAGCCGCGCGAAATGTCGAAGGTAGGGTGCTGTTCTATGCCGATCGGGTGACCGATTCGATGCGACACGCCATGGATGAGACCGAGCGCCGTCAGGAGCGACAGACGGCCTACAACGAGGAGCTGGGCATCGAGCCGCGTACCGTGCTCAAGGACATCCACAGCCCTTTGGTGCAGATGAGCAACCTCGACTACTACACACCGGGTGGGCAGCGCCTGCTGGAAGTCGCCGAGGACCGCGGCCTGTCGCTGACGGAACGGATCAACGAGCTCGAGAAGCAGATGAAGGCGGCCGCCAAGCGTCTCGAGTTCGAGGAGGCCGCCGTGCTGCGCGACAAGTTGCGCGAGCTGCGGGAGCTGCAAATTTACACGGGGTAGCCGATGGTCGCGAGCGCCAACCCCCTATTGCGGGATCGCATCCGCAATTTGCCGGATCGCCCGGGAATCTACATCTTCAAGGACTCGGGGTCCAAGCCGCTCTATGTCGGCAAGGCGAAGTCGCTCCGCAAACGTGCCGTCTCCTACCTTACGGGCTCCCACGAGCCCCGTATCGAGGCCATGCTGGCCGAGGCCGACGACATCGAGGTGGTGGTCACAGACACCGAAGCCGAGGCCCTGCTGCTGGAGAACAACTGGATCAAGAAGAGACGGCCGCGGTTCAACATACTGCTGCGGGACGACAAGACCTACCCCTACCTCAAGTTGACCATGGCCGACGACTATCCCCGGGTGGCCTTCACCCGTCGGATAAGAAACGACGGCGCCGAGTACTTCGGCCCCTATCTCCCGGCTGGCTTGGCGCGCAAGGCGATCAAGCTGGTACAGAAGTTGTTTCAGATCAGGGTCTGTCGCATCGACATCGACGGCTCGCTGCCTCGCCCCTGCTTGTACTACGACATGAAGCGCTGTCTGGGGCCTTGCGTCGACGGTCTCACCAGCAGACAGGAGTACGACGAGGCGGTGGCGGAGGCTCGACTGTTCCTCACCGGACGCACCGACCAGCTGGCCCGCCGGCTGCGGGGGGAGATGGCGCAGGCCGCCGAAGCTCTCGAGTTCGAGCGGGCGGCGCGTCTGAGAGATGCCCTGGCCGAGGTCGAGGCGGTGAGCCAGCGCCGCAAGCTGTCCTCGGTGTTGGGCGAGGATGTGGACATCTTCGGGGTGAGGGTCCAGGGTGGAAATGCGGCTGTCGTCGTCCTGGTGATGCGCCAGGGGCAGATCCTCGATCGGCGGGAGTTGTTCTGGGAGGGTGGTGACTCGGTGACCGATCAAGGTCTGCTTTCCGAGTTGCTACCCCAGATCTACGACCGCACCACCTTTGTCCCCAAGGAGATCCATTTGCCGGTGCCGATCGAGGGAGAAGGGGCGCTTATCGAGTGGCTGTCGGAGAAGAGAGGTAAGAGAGTCTACGTCCGCCTTCCCTCCCGCGGATCCAAAGCCGATCGTGTGGCTCTGGCCATGCGCAATGCCGAGCTCGCCCATCGACGACGGTTCCGCATGGGAGCCGAGGAGTCCGAAGCTGCCCGGGCCCTCGAAGAGCACCTCGGTCTGGCGGAGCCGCCGCGCCGCATCGAGGGCTTCGATATCTCCCACCTCCAGGGAGGCGACATGGTGGCCTCCATGGTGGTGTGGGAGGAGGGAAGGATGCGAAAGCAGGAATATCGCAGCTTCAATATTCGCGGTTTGGAGGATCAGGACGACTTTGCCGCGCTTCAGCAGGCGGTCGAGCGACGGTATCGGCGAGCGCTGGAAGAGCTCGGGGCGATGCCCGACCTGGTGCTGGTCGACGGTGGTCGGGGCCAGCTGAACGCTGCTCTCGAGGCCCTGAGCGCGCTGGGTGTGGAGGAGACGCCGCTGGTGGCTCTTGCCAAGCGTGAGGAAGAGCTCTATATCCCTGAGCGACCGGAGCCTCTCGGCCTCAGCCGCACGGATCCCGGGTTGAAGGTGCTGCAGGAGATACGGGACGAGGCGCACCGCTTCGCCCTGTCCAGGCATCGCCGGCGCCGCTCGACCCGCTCACTGCGGAGTCGCATCGACGACATCCCCGGGGTGGGTCCACGACGAAAAAAGGCCCTGCTGCAACGCTTTGGCAGTGCTCGCGGGTTGAGCGACGCCGGTCTGCCGGAGCTGCAGGAGCTGCTCGGACCCCTTTTGGGTCAGAGGGTGTTCGACGAGGTCCTGAAGTGGCGGCAGGAGGACCAGCCGGGGACTTGATCCGTTAGAATCGGTGGACCTCCCGGGTTGCGCAATGACTAATCAGGAAGACCAGCTTGTCCTCGAGTTTCCATACGAGCTGCTGCGGGACATCTACTTGAACCGCAAGACCGGCGTGCTGGAGCTGCCCGGCGACGAGGAGCCGGAGCGCATGGTATTCATCAGCGGTGATCTCTATGTCCCGGCCGACCACCCGCTGCGCGATCTGGCCGAGCTCTGGGCAATCCTCAAGGCTCGTGACGAAGCGCCGTCGACGGAGGGCGATCAGCCGTCGGTCGACGACGGCGATTGGACTCCTCCTCCGGACGCCGACCATGAGTCCCTCAGCCTGACCGGAGTCCTGGTCGACCGGCTGTTCGCAGCCGACCGCGACAAGGTGGTCTTCGAGAAACAGTCCGCTCGTGTCTCCCCCGAGCTGGTCGGACCGCTGCCGATGAGCAAGCTGGTCATGGACTGCTCGGTACACGGCTCCGACGAGTTCCAGCTGTTGCGCCAACTGGGTGGAGAGGACAGGAGATACCAGGCTCTACCCGGTGCACAGTCACCCGATCAGTTGCCCCGGCTCGATCCCCAGGAAGCGTTTCTGCTCTCGCGTCTGGAGCAGCCAACAGCGATCCGTGAGCTGCTGGCGCAGATGGATCTCGGCCGGTTAGAGACTCTGTCGAAATTGTGCCGGCTGCAAGCTGTCGATCTGATCCGCCCCGAGGAAGATGCGCCTAGCGCTCAGGACAAGGAGTTCCTGAGCGCCGAGATCATTCGCAAGTTCAGCGACCGGATCGCCAAGAGCCTCGAGCAAGAGCCGCTCGAGATGAGTCCGGTTGCTCACCGCGAGCTGCTCAGTGATCTCCTCAGCCGCCTGGGCGAGTTGAACTTCTTCGAGCTGCTCCGAGTGGAGCTGGGGAGTACCTCTGAGGAGATCCAGGAAGCTTTTGTCGAGCTGGGACGCATCGTCCACCCGGGGCATGCCACCGACCTTGGTCTGAAGGGCAAAGAGGCTGGGATGCAGATGCTCTTCGAAAAGGCCACCGAGGCCTACCTGACGCTCAGTGATCCCGAGCGCAGCCGACTGTATTGTCTGGAAGTCGGTCCGGTCATGAGCTCGCGCAGGGTCTCTTACGACTCGAAGGTTCGGCGAGAGGAGGAAGTAGATTCGGCCCGCCATAACTTCAACATCGCCAAGGGGCTGGTCTGGCAGCAACAGCTTCACTCGGCGATCCAACTCCTCGAGCAGGCGGTCAAGATCGACCCACAAGCCGAGTACTTTGCACTCCTGGGGCAGTGTCAGGCGGAGAACCCCAATTGGGTGGAGAAAGCCGTCCAGAGCTACCATCACGCGGCTCGTCTTCGTCCCGATGACCCCGAGCTCCATGCCACGCTCGGTTCCCTGCTCGAGAGGACGGGTCAGCTTACCCAGGCGAGGCGCGAGTACGAGGCGGCACTCAAGCTGATACCCGGCTTTCCGGAAGCGGAGGAGGGCCTGGCCCGCCTGGGACCGAGCCGGGAAGACACACCCAAGGAGGTCAAAGGGGTCCTCCGCCGCCTCTTCGGCCGACGGAAAGACTAAAATAGGCAGTAGGGGCGCCGGAGAGCTCCGCGGTGGTCGCCGCTCTGGCTCTTGTCAGCGCGGAGGAAAGTCCGAACTCCGACGGGCAGCATGCTCGCTAACGGCGAGGCGCGGTGACGCGACGGAAAGTGCAACAGAGAGGAGACCGCCCGGGCCCTCAGGGGCACGGGTAAGGGTGAAAGGGTGCGGTAAGAGCGCACCGCTCCACCGGTGACGGTGTGAGGCACGGTAAACCCCATGCGGAGCAAGACCAAATAGGGTGGCGAATCGCGGGTCGCCCGTCCCGCTTTCGGCTCTCCGTTTCGACGGCGGGCGCGAGTCGCCGCCGGGTAGGTCGCACGAGGCCGACGGCAACGTCGGTCCCAGAGGAATGACCGCCGACCCGGTTTCCCGGGAGGACAGAATTCGGCTTATGGGGCTCTCCGGCGTCACTTTGCCTCCACCCGTGAGTAAGGGGGATCGTGTGGGTGTGGCCGCCCTCTCCGGGCCGGTCGACCCCGAGACCCTCGATCGTGGGCTCGAGGCGATCCATGAGCTTGGATTCGAGCCGGTTCCGGCTGTCAATCTACGCACTCGCAAGGGCCTGTTCGCCGGCTCCGACGAGGAGCGTCTGGGCGCCTTTCACGAGCTGGCGGCAGACTCCTCGGTGCGGGCAATCCTGTTCACACGCGGTGGCCATGGGTGTTTGCGGTTACTGCCCCGTATCGATTGGCCGGCACTCGCGGCTGTTCCCCGTGCTTATGTCGGCTACTCCGATCTCACGCCCTTTCTACTTCAGGTCGTGACCCGCCTCCGTCTGGTGGCCTTTCATGGCCCGATGGTCGCCGGCGACCTGGCGCGTGGGTTGGGGAGCGAGGAGTGGGCCTCGCTCGAGCGGGCGCTGACGGGTGACTATCCCGACAGCCTGCCTTTGGATCGAATCGACGGCGATAGTGCGGTCGAGGGCCCGCTTCTCGGTGGATGCCTCAGCTTATTGACGGCTACCCTGGGGACTCCGTTCGCCCCCGACCTGGCCGGCTCCATTCTGTTCTGGGAAGACGTAAATGAGCCGCTCTACCGGATAGACCGAATGTTGAACCAGCTGGCGCTCTCCGGTAGCCTGTCGCGTATCACCGGCATGGTTATTGGTAAATTAGAGCTGGCGGACGAGGAATCGGGAGGTCTGGATCTTGTCGGTGTTGTACAGGAGATTGCCGACCGCCCGGCTTGGCCGGTAGCCTCGGGCTGTCCGAGTGGACACTGTCGTCCCAACATGACTCTTCCGCTCGGGTTGACAGCCAGGCTGGACCCGCATCGCAACGAGTTGCAGCTGGTGCCGCCGACTGCCGCCGGAAAGTGATTCGATGTCGCCGGAATTCAGGGCCACGAGCGCCAAACCCTACAAGGGTAGGACAGTCGATTTCGAGGAAGGTGAGTATGTCTTCCGGGAGGGGGACCTGGGAACCGAGATGTTCATCATCCACGAGGGACAGGTCGAGATCGTCCAGGAGCTGAAGGGGAGAAGCCGCACCCTTGCCACTCTCGAGAAAGGTGATTTCTTCGGTGAGATGTCGATCCTCGAGGAGCTGCCGCGGAACGCCTCGGCGCGTGCGGCAACCCACACCAAACTGATCCAGATCAACGGCGCGACGTTCGACGGCATGTTGCGTCGCAACCCCGAGATCGGTGTCCGCATCATGCGCAAGCTCTCACGCCGGGTGAGAGAGACCGACGAGCTGTTGAACCGAGTGTTGGAGGATCGCCCCGATCTCCCGGCCGAAGGGCAAGCCGAAGAGCCACAAAAGGACGAGGCGGTCGGGCCCTGCCGACTGGAGCACCTCGAATCGGGGGTCAAATTCCTGCTGTCGACCGACCGCTCCTGCACGCTCGGTCGGCGCGACCCGGTGACCGGTATCAGCCCCGATGTAGACCTCACATCTGTCGACGAGGACCGGTCGAGCAGTCGTCGACACGCCAAGATCTATCGTGAGGGGGAGACCTACTTCGTCGTCGAGGACATTGGGGCGACCAACGGGACTTATGTGAACAGCAAGCGGATTCAAGCCGGAGTTCCCGCGGAGATTCGCTCAGGAGACGCCGTCCGCTTTGGGCTGGTCGAGCTCACTTTCTTCGCCGAGTGAGTAAGCCTGCATTATTCACCAGCCCCCCGGCATAATGCCGCGATCACCCACCATCTCGGACCGTACTCGGGCTACGCTCCTCGACATACCTGCAAGTATGCCTCCGGGGCTCAGCCCTACGTGCGGCCCGATCTGGCGGATGCTTGCGACATTCTGCTCGCGCGGTGGTGAATAGTGCAGGCCAGCCAACTCCGTTCAGCCGAACCATTCGACCGAACCCTGCGGCCGTGAATCTGACCGCGGAGACGCCGCTCGTCGAACTTCGGGGGATCGGTCCGGTCAGATCTCGCGAGCTGGCGGCTGCCGGCTACCGGTTGGTCCGCGACCTCCTCTTTCATCTGCCTTTCCGCTACGAAGACCGAAGAAGCCTGGCGACGGTGGGCCGCGTGGATGACGAGGGCGAGTACCTGCTGAGCGGTCGGCTGGAGAAACTTTCCCGGGTTCGACTTCGCCGTCGCGGGATGTCGATGGTTCGAGGGCGACTTGTGGACGACACCGGTGAGCTGCCGGTCGTCTGGTTCAACCGGCCCTATCTTGTCGATCAGGTCTCTGCGGAAGAAACCTATCTTCTCTATGGTCGCGTCCGCCGCCGCGCGGAGCGTTTGGAGCTGCTCAACCCCACTTGCGAACCGGCCGCCGAGGCGCTGCATAGTGGCAGAATCGTGCCTGTCTACAACGCCTTGGGCAAGCTCGGGTCCAAAGCGCTGCGTCGTCTCATGGACCAGATCCTGGACCATATCCAGCTCGAGTCCGAGATGCCGGACCGCCTCCCCAGCGAGTTGTTGGAGAGCTACTCGCTGCCCTCGCTGGCGACAGCTCTCGTCACCCTCCACCGGCCGCAAGGGGAGATATCGGTCGAACGTCTCAATGAGCGCCGGACACCGGCGCACGAGCGCCTGATCTACGGCGAATTTTTCAGACTCCAACTCGAGCTTGCGGTGCTCCGCTCGCTGGAGACCAGAGAGCGCAAGACGCACCGCCATGATTGGGGAGAGCCGACCGAGCGGCTGCTCGGCGAGCTACTGCCGTTCTCCCTGACGGCGGCACAGCAGCGCGTGCTCGCCGAGATCCGGGAGGACATGACGAGCCCCTACCCGATGTTGCGTCTGCTGCAAGGGGATGTGGGCAGCGGCAAGACCATCGTCGCCGCGTTGGCGCTCATGGTGACCCTGGACAGTGGGCACCAGGGTGTCTTCATGGCTCCCACCGAGATCTTGGCGGAGCAGCACTATCGCACCCTCGAGCGGCTGCTGGGCCGGCGCTTTAACGTCGCCCTGCTCACCAGCTCGAGCCCCGAACAGAGCCGGCTGCGGCGGGAGCTCGCCGCCGGCGAGATTCAGTTGGCGGTGGGTACCCACTCCCTGATCCAGGAGAGCGTCTCCGTGCGTCGGCTGGGGCTTGCTGTCATCGACGAACAGCACCGCTTTGGCGTGGCCCAGAGACGGCTACTGCAGGACAAGGGTGTGCGCCCCGATCTGCTGGTGATGACCGCCACACCGATACCGCGATCGCTGGCGCTAACCGCATACGGAGACTTGGCTCTTTCGGTGATCGATGAGCTGCCACCCGGTCGGTCTCCGATCTCGACGCGTGTCGTCGCCGGAAGCTCCCGACCCGCCGTCTACCGCTGGCTGCGAAGGCGGTTGGATCTCGGTGCCCAGGCCTATCTGGTCTTCCCCCTTATCGACGACAGCGAGCGCATCGATGCAGCGGCGGTTTCGGGTCTGGGGGAGGAGGTGCGGGAACTGCTCAGTGGGCACCGCTCGGAGATTCTCCATGGTCGGAGCTCGAGGGAGGATCGCGCCCGGGTAATGAGCGAGTTTGCCGCCGGGGAGGTAAAGGTCCTGGTGGCGACAACTCTGGTCGAGGTGGGGCTCGACGTGCCGCGAGCGACTATCATGGTCATCGAGAGCGCCGAGCGCTTTGGCCTTTCGCAGCTTCACCAGCTGCGTGGCCGCATCGGTCGCGGTTCAGAGCCGTCCACCTGTGTCGCCATCCATGGCAAGCTGGCGACCGACTCGACGGCCCGGCGGCTGGAGATCTTTGCCAGCTCTACGGACGGCTTTCGGGTAGCCGAGGCCGATCTCGAGATTCGCGGTCCGGGTGATCTTCTGGGCACTCGGCAATCGGGTGTGCCACTGTTCCGGGTAGCGGATCTGGTTGCCGATAGGGAGTGGCTGGAGATAGCGCGCAAAGACGCCCGCGAAATTCTCCGGAGCTCCGACCAGCGTGACGATCTCCGACCGCTGCTGGCAGCGGTGGAGAAACGGGCGGTCGATCGCCATCAACGATTTGCTGGAGGGTAGTCGTGCGTGTTCTTCTGATCGTCAATACCCTGCCACCGACCGATGTCTCCGGTGTCGGTGAGCAGGTCCTGCAGCTGGCTGCGGCACTTCGTGACGAAGGTCACGAAGTGGAGGTGCTGGGCCGGGGTGCGGATGGCGCCCGGGGCCCCAAGGTCCTGTTCCCGTTGATGGTGCTGGCCCCCGCCTGGCGGGCGCTCCGGCGCTTCCGACCACACGTGGTCCAGGTTCATGAGTCGGACGGAGCCATGGCGGCCCTCATGGTGGCAACCGTCAGAGCCCTGCTCGAGCCTTCACCCTTGCTGGTAGCCCTGCTCCAAGTGAGCTACGTCGAGGAGATGAAGGCGGTACGGCTGTTGAGAGCCGACGGCCGGGTGGTGGGGGAGCCGACCTTCCGCGAGCGGGCCTTCTTCCTCTTCAAAGCGCCGCTGCAGGTGGCTCTTGGCTGTCTGACGGTATGGATGGCCGATCTCGTGCTCGCCCCCAGCCAACAGACGGCCAGCGAGATTCAGCGCGACTATCAGGTGGACTCGGTGCGAGTGTTGCCCAATATCACCGGCGCTCTCGAGGTGGAGCAGGTGGAGCGCCAGGTTGCCCGGGCCGACGGTGAGTACCTTCTCTTTGTCGGACGTCTCCGCATCCGCAAGGGGGTGGAGATCTTGCTGGAGGCGCTGGCCCGCCTCCGCACACGGTTCCCCGAGCTCAGCCTCCTGGTGGCCGGCGAGGGGGAGCAGGGGTCGTCTCTCGAGCGCCGGGCGGCGTCACTCGACCTGGCCGACCACATACGCTTTCTGGGCAGATGCTCCGCCGGCGAGGTCCGCGAGCTGCTCACCGGCGCCCGGGCACTTGTCGTGCCGTCGATCTACGAGGGCATGCCGTTGGTGATTCTGGAAGCGATGGAGGCCTCGGTGCCGGTGGTCGCCAGCCGGGTGAGCGGTATACCGGAAGTCGTGGAGGACGGTGTGACCGGCTGGCTGGTGCCGGCCGAGAACATCGACGAGCTGGCCCGAGCCATCGAGGAGGCCTGGCGGGACCCGGAGGAGTCGAGCCGGCGTGGTGCCGCGGGTCGGCAGCGGCTCGACAGTGACTTCAGACCGTCCGCCGCCGCCGGCACCTGGCTTGCCGAGGTGAGGGCGGCGCAGGGGCCGGCATTGACCCAGAAGGCAGAGCGTGAAGAATAGACGCCTGATTCGGCCCCCGTGCCGAGGAGGATTACCCTGATGATGGGCAGAGCACTACTGATGATCGGCTGGTTGGCGGCCCTCGGTCTGCTGATAGCCGGGTTCCATGGCTATGTCGTCGACGGCACCGACGGCCTCAGCCG
>SBFI01000387.1 GCA_006227875.1 Acidobacteriota bacterium | reverse complement strand
GATGGTGCCGCCCGCATCGAGACAGCCGAGAAACAGCTCGACCGCCTCCTCCAAGCGTCCCTCGAGGTGGTCGGCCGAGGCCTCCAGGACCCGCGCCGTCTCTTCGAAACTCTGACGAATGTTCATTGGTGCCTACTCGATTCCAAGCAGATCGATGGCCGCAGAGTGTAGATCATCGTACACCGGAATTGTCTCGAGTTGCTCTTCTTTCTCGGTTTTGCGCCCTTTGCCGGTGCGAACCAGCACGACCTCGACACCACCCTGCCGGCCGGCTTCCAGATCTCTCGCGGCGTCCCCCACCAGCACCGTCTGGGTCGCCGGCACGCCACTCGCCTCGATCGCCTGCCTCACCAGACCGGATCGGGGTTTTCTGCAGTCACAGCCCTCATCCGGGGCATGGGGGCAGACGAAGACGGCGTCGATTCCGGCACCAGCGGCTGCGGCCTCGCGGCGCATGTGATCGTTTACCCGGTCGATGGCCTCGGGCTCGGCCACACCGCGGCCGATACAGGACTGATTAGTCACCACCGAGATGCGCACACCGGCGCGGGAAAAAAGCAGCAGACCTTCGCGGGCACCCTGCTCCCACCGCCATTCCTCCGGGTCACGGATCCACCCACCCTCGGTGTCCTCGCGATTGAGCACCCCATCGCGATCGAGAATTACATGGTGAATGTCCACCGCTCAATCGCTCTCGTGCTGGTCGAGCCAGGCCATGTAGCGGGGAACACCCTCGGCGACCGGCGCGAAGAGGCGATCGTAGCCGGCGTCCCGGAGCCGGGTGAGGTCGGCCTGTGTCCAGGCCTGATAGCGGTCGCGCAGCTCGTCGGGGAACGGGATGTATTCGATCTCGCCTCTCCCGGCATGCGCGATCACCGCCTGCGCCACGGCGTTAAAGGGTGCGGCGCGCCCGGTACCGCAGTTGAAGATCCCCGACTGCCCGGGATGATCCATAAAGAAGAGGTTGACCCCGACTACGTCATCTACGTGCACGAAGTCGCGCCGCTGCTCACCGTCGCTGAAACCGTGGCTGCCCTCGAAGAGCTTTACCCGCCCCCGCTCGCGGAGCTGACCGTGCATCTTGTAGGCGACGCTCGACATCGCACCCTTGTGGCTCTCACGGGGCCCATAGACGTTGAAGTAGCGGAGCCCGACGATCGGGGCCTCGGGAGCGGAAAGAATCTCTGTGCGCACCCAGTCGTCGAAGAGCTTCTTGGACTCGGCGTACTCGTTGATCGGTGCCTCGCACTCCGGCTCCTCGCGGGCATCGGTGCCGATGCCGTAGACCGAGGCCGAGGAGGCGTAGACGAGGGGTATCGCATGGCGCTGACAGAAGCGCGCCACCGACTGCGAGTAGTGGAGGTTGGTAGCCATCATGAAGTCGCGGTTGCGCTCGGTGGTGTCGGTGCAGGCGCCTTGATGAAACACAAAGTCGACCGGCTCGAGGTTGTCGTCATCGCGCTCCACCATCTCCAGGAATCGATCCTTGTCGACTCGATCGGGAAGACTCAGATCTTCGAGGTGACGGAGTGGGGTGTCCGCGGCAATGTTGTCCACTACCAGCAGATCGGTGTGGCCGCGCTCGACCAGCGCGTGGACCAGGTTGCTGCCGATAAAGCCGGTGGCCCCGGTGACGACAATCATGGCTGTTGGGTGGTTTTTCGGGTGCTTCGGCTGGCGGGCACCGCGCGCCGACGGCGCGTGGTCGGGCCGGCCGCTTCGTCCTGGGCCAGGCAGGCGGCGACCGCTTCGTAGACCTGGTTGACCCCGATCGCCTGCATACACACGTTGTCGTTGCAGGGCGAGAGGCGGTTGTTCATGCTGTCGACACAGGGGCTGCAGGCCAGGTCCGCCCGGATAACGTGGTGACGCCCGCCGCGCGGACCCCACCCGGTGACGCTCGCCGGGCCAAAAAGGACTATGTTGTGGATCTCGGTCAGCGAAGCAAAGTGCCCCGGGCCGCTGTCGTTTGTCACCAGCACGTCGGCCACCGAATAGAGGACCAGCAGATCGCGGAGCGAAGTCTTGCCGGCGAGGCTGATCACCCGTGGCGCCTCGCCGATGGCGGCGGCGATGGTCTCCGCCGCCGAGCGCTCGCTGGGGGCGCCGGTGATGGCTACCGTCACCTCGGGCTGCTCGGCCAGAAGCCGTCGACCCAGCTCCACAAAGCGATCCGGCTGCCAGCGTCTGAGCGGCAGCAGGTCGCTGGCGTTGGGGTTGAGCAGGACAATCGGACCTCCAACTCGGCCGCCGACCTCGGACTCGATCACCTGCGTGAGCCGCTCGCGCTCCTCACTGCTCGGTTCAAATCGGGGTGCCGGAGCCTCGATCTCGGCTACCGGCATCTTGCCCCGTGGGGTCTCTTCGGGCGGAGCATCCAAGACGTGCACCAGCAGAGAATAGTGCTCGGCGGTGTGGATAAAAGGATTGGGCAGTATCCGATCGGTCATCAGGTCGCCCCGGTAAGGGCCCTCGGTGGTAAACCGATGGAGACCGACCCGCCGCCGGGCACCGGAGCAATAGGCGAGGATGGCCGGTGCCCGGGCCATGAACTCCATGTCGATGGTGGTGTCTATCTTCTCGCGGCGGCAGCGGACGAGCACTCGCAAGGCGTCGATAGCGAAGACCAGCATACCGTCGGAGCGGATCTCGATGACGTTTTCGGGGGGAACCAGCTCGAGTAGGTCGAAGATGGCGCGATTCTCGGCAAAGACACAGAAGTAGACGTTCTCCCGCCCGACCTTGGCCACCGCTCTCTTGATCGCACCATAGGCCAGCACCGTCGCTCCCTGCTCGATGAGCTTGATAAACAGAATCTTCGAGGGAGGAAGAAGCGCCCGCCGGCGGCCGCCAAAGAGATCACCGACACGGCGGACCAGGGTCAGTCCGAAGCACAGACTCGACCCGACATAACGGTCGACCCAGCGGATCCGCCCGTGATTCATCGGAAAAGGCTAACACAGGGTCCGGCCCGGAAAGCCGGGCGCCACCGAGGGTTGATGCGGCCTCAGGAGACGATCTCGAGCCGCTCACCGAGCTTTGCCAGCGATTCGAGATCCTCCTCGCGGTAGAGCGACGAGAAGCGGAGATAGGCGTGGGGCGCCACCTCCCAGGCCGCCACCGCCAGACCGAACTGGTCGAGCAGGATGTCGGCAGCCTGCTGGGCGCCGGTCACCGCCGTGCCGGCGATCGACCTGGGGAGGCTGCAAAGAACATACATTCCGGCGGGAGTGGGATAGGGCCGGAAACCGAGATCTACGATGGTGGCACGCAGGGCCTCGATCCGCTTGGCAAAGAAACTCCGCACGCTGTCGAGCAGCGGCTCATCGACGACGCAGTGCCGGGCCAACTGCAAATGGAGCGAGCTCAGGGGGGCCCAGGCGAAATCGCTGTACTCGCGGAGCTCCCCGATCAGGTCCGAAGTACCGACAAAGTAGGAGATACCCAGAGGGCCGAGCGAGAAGAGCTTGGACAGCGAGTGCAGCTCGGCCATCGGCTGCTCCAGACCCTCCAAGGCACCGATACCCAGCAGCGAGGGGGGAGAGCCCTCATAGACCAGGGGGCCGTAGGCGGAGTCGTTGAAGAGGATTGCTTCCGGACCCACCCTCGCGGCGAGCTCGGCGACACCGGAGCTCGTCAGCACGGCGCCGGTGGGATTGTTGGGATAGTTGAGGGCAGCGATGCGAATCGGGCCCGACTTGGCCAGCAGATCCAGGTCCGGCAGAAAGTCGCGCTCCGGGTCGAGAGAGGCCCGCCAGATCCGCACATGCTGGTGGGCGGCGACCCGGGCAAAGGCCGGGTATCCGGGCTCGGTGACCAGGACATTGTCGTCGGGCCGCAAGAGACAGGCCGTGAGTGTGCTCATCGCTACGCGCGAGCCGGGAACCGCGAGCACCAGATCGGTGTCGACCCGAACCCCGAAGACCCGGAAGAGCATCTCCGCCGCGCCGGCGGCAAACGCCTCGAGCTCGTCCGGTGTCGCGCGGCTAAGAGCGAGTTGTGGTTGCTCCCGGACAATCTCGGCCAGCGGCTCCGCCAGGGGCACACCGGCGCTGCCGATGGCGAAATCCAGCGCGTCATCGCCACGCTCGCGAAGACGCTCCCGAATGACGGAGAACTGGTAACGGCTCACGGGGTCTCCACCTCCTTCGCGACCGAGCTCACGGAAACCGGCTTCCCGGTCCTCCCTTTCGTGCGGCGCAAGATCCAGGTGAGTGCCAGCCAGCCAATGGGTATATGGGTATCCAGATCCAGAAGGTCAGGACCCGAAAAGCGGCCACGACGACAAACCAATGATCCGACGGCACCTGGGCAAAACGCAGCGAGACACCCAACAGTAGCTCGGTGGCACCGATACCGCCGGGGAGGCCTGTACCAACACCGAGGACCGAAGATCCCGCGGAGAAGAGAAGAGCATCCCACAAGTTGAGCTTGCCCGGCAGGTCACGCACCACCACCCAGAAGGCGAGACCGTGAGCCACCCAACCGGTCAGCTGGATGAGCACGATGGCCAGGGTCTGCCAGCTCCACCACAGCGCCGGCGGGAGGTGGAGATGGGTACCCAGAAGCCGTTGCGCCACCCAATCGCCCAGCAGCAGGAAGACGGCGATGACGGCGAGGGCGGCCACCGGGGCGGCGGCGGGGTGGACCCACCAGGCCAGAAGACCGGCGATCAGCGCCAGCACCGAGGCCGCGTCGAGGACAAAGGCCACGGCTTCCGCCTTGAGGCACTCCTTGAGCGGACCCTTCCCCAGCCGTGCGACCGCGTCCGGCCGGATGAGACGGCCGAGTTGGGCCGGCAGCAGCATACCGGCACGGCTGGAGAGATAGGCCATGGCCCCCTCGACGATCCCCAGAGACAGCTGGAATCGTCGGTATATCCACATCCAGCCGACGCCCTCCAGCGCGATGTCGATGGTGGCCAGCAGCAGCACCAGCGGGATCAGCCCCACCTTTTCTCGCCAGTATTCGCTGACCGTGCTCCAGTCACCGGTCAGAAACTGGGCGACACCGTAGATGGTCACCAACGCCAGAACCATGGCGGCGGGTCGGGCGTACCGTTCTAACTTCACTTGTTTGATTCCTGGGGAAGGCTATCGCCCCGAGAGGGGGTGAATCTATTCGCCGCCACGGTGGGTTGTCAAACGCTCGAGGCCTACGGCTCACTGGCAACGTAGGCCCATGCTTGCTTGACAGGATTTCGCACCTCAAGGCAGAATCCGTCGCTACCAGATCGACTATCTGGCTCCGACTATCTTCTCCGAGTCCTGAAAGGAAACTATCGTGCCGATCGCGAGGCAACGGATCCTGTTGCCAAAGTCCAGCTGGCGTCTCGCTCTGACCGGTCTCGCCACTGGCGATCTCTGGGAGGGCGAAGAGGTCGAAAAGCTGGAAAAGGCCTTCGCCGCCGCCATCGGTGTGCCCGCCGCGGTCGCGGTGCCTTCGGCCCGTGCCGGTCTGAGCTTTATTCTCGAGTCGATGGATCTCGAGCCGGGCGCCGAGATCATCTGCTCCGCCTTTGGCTACCCCGTCGTCCCCCACCTGGTGGCCACCAGGGGCTACACACTCGGGTTCGCGGACTGCGAGCTGGAGACGCTGGGAATGGACCCGCAGGCGCTGGCCAAGGTCTTCGAAGAGAGAAACCCCCGGGCGGTCATCGTCACTCATCTCTATGGCATCCCCGCCCGCATCCGCGAGATCGCGGAGGTGGTCAAAGCCCACGACGCCTATCTGATCGAGGATTGCGCCCACTGTTTCAGTGCCGCGGTCGGTGGTCAGAAGACCGGCTCATTTGGCGATTATGGCTACTTCAGCTTCGAAACTTCGAAGATGATCAACACCATGGGCGGCGGCATGCTCACCGTGCGTGACCCGGAGATGGCGGCAAAGATCCGTGAGCGAGCCCGGCAAGAGCCCCAACGGGACTTTGGCTGGCTGGCCAAGCGGCTCGGCAAGACCACCTTCGAGGCAACGGTCACCCAGCCGCTGATCTTTGGCGCCGGTGTCTACCCTGCCCTCCGCCTGGCTTCGAAGGGCACCGACGAGGACGATCGATTTGCCTCCGGCTATCAGGCCGACGAGATCTCGATGAAGGGCCGGATGGGGCGCTACACCAACTACCAGGCACGGCTGGGGCTCCGGCAGATCGAGGCCCTCGAGTCTCTTGTCGAGCGGCGGGTGGCCAACGCCGAGCGACTGATCGGTCAACTGAGCGATCGGGTGCACTTTCAGCAGCCGGTCGGTCCCGATACCCGGGCCGACTACATGCTGGTCACGGCGCTCTTCCCGAGGATGCCGGAGATGGCCCAGCTGCTGCTCCAGCGGGGTGTCGACACCAAGCACCAGTACATGCGGGACTGTGCCGATCTGCTCGAAGGCGCGGGAGACTTCCCCAACGCCGTCCGCGCCGAGCGGGAGGTCCTCCATCTGCCGGCCTATCCCCAGCTCTCACCGGAGCAGATCGACCGCGTTGCCGAGCAGGTGAAGGACGCTCTCGACGCCCTAGGTGCCCAAGGTGCGGACTCAGGGACCTCTTAAGACCAGATAGTGGAAGCTCGAGACCTGTAGCGGGCGGACGACGCGGCCCCGCCACATCTCTTCCTCGCCGAAGAAGATGTCGTCGGCGACCTCCTCGAGCACCAGGACCACCGAGTCGGGGTGGCGCTCGAAAAAACTCTCGATATCCTCGCGGGTCTCGAGCAGATCCACCAATACCCCCGTATAGAAGCCAAACGCTCCCATCTTGCGAAAGCCGTACTCGGGGTTGACGAGACCAAAGTGGTCCTCGTCACCGATCTGCTGCCGGATCCAGTGGCTCGCGGGCTTGTAGCTCTTGGTGACATCGAAGGGTGGGAAGAGAAACATCGTCGCCCCGAGGTAGATGACCATGACGCTGAGCCCCATGCGGACGAG
>SBFI01000382.1 GCA_006227875.1 Acidobacteriota bacterium | reverse complement strand
CAGGCTGGCGTAGAGGGCGATCGCCGACAGACAGACCGAGACCGCGAAGGGTCGGGTTACCTCGTCGCCCTGGTGCTGACCGAAGTTGCCGACCGACTGCAGGTGCTCGAGCAGCAGAGCGGTCGGCTTCGACACCCGGCGGGTTAGCCGACGCACGGTGCGCCCGCCGACCCCGGTGCCGGTGGCAAGCCGCAGGAGGTGAAGCTGCCTACCCCGCTCACCGGGGACCCGGCCGTGACCGTCGTCGGGCATTCTTTGGATGCCAGCGCGCTCCCACTCCTCCAGCCATGAAGCAGGCAGGGTCACCCCGTCCTTGAGCTCGGTCTCCCAGACCAGCTCGAAGGCGCGATCGACGATGCTCCGCATCCAGACCAGGGCATGCCGGGGCTCGGGCTGGAGATGCCGGATGGCCTGCTCGATATAGCCATGCAAGGCCTTGTCGGCCACGGGCAGCTGTGACAGTCGCATCTCGAGCAGCATGCGCACGTTCTGCTCGAAGAGCTCGTGGTCGCCAAAGAGTCGCTGTAGGCTGGTGACACCCGTGGCCTCCTGGGTGGCATACCGCTCCATCAGGTGGCAGGCAAACACCACCCGCTTGCCTTCGCTCCGCACCAGACCGCGCCGCTCCAGCCGGTCCAACCTTTCCGCGGGCAGCTCCCGCACCCGGAGCTCGCGACGGGTGAGATCGGCCAGATCGGTCTTGGCCTCGGCCGAGCAGTCCTCCCACAAAGCCGTCAGCAGCTGCCGCCGGCGCTCGAGCACCCTCTCCCCCGTAGCCTCCACTTCGGTGCTGCCGATGGTGCCGCTTTCCTCGGTGTTCTCCCACAGCGATTGCAGAAAGGCCGTGGTCAGAACCGGGATGCCGCCGGTCCACTGCTCGATCTTCTCGCGGACCTTGTCGTCGAGGTTCATGCCCACCGTCTCGAAAGGAGCGACAAGCTCCGCCCAGTCCTCGTCGTCGAAGCAACCCACCACCACCGGTGCGTCGTGAAAAATCTCCCAGAAGTCCGAGGTCCGTGACTCCTCGTCACGGCAGAGCTCTCTGAGAGGCCTTCGGCTCCCGGTCAGAAAGCGATAGACCGGCAGCCCTGCGATCTCCAGCAGGTTGTCCCAAATCTCGCGGGTGATGCCGGCATTAGCCAGCACATCGTCGAAGCCGTCCAGGACCATGAGCACCGCTTCATCCCGGGTGGCGAGCTCGCGACCCACGAGCTGGAGCCGCTCGGCGATGGCCACGTCCTCGAAGCCGAGCAGATCGGCCAGCTCCGGCCAGGTCTCCGCCAGCGCTTCCCGGAGCTTTTCCGCCACCCGCAGCCGCAGCTCGTCGTCGGTCTCGGGTGTCCGACGCCGCAGCTCGACATAGGCCGACGTGATGTAGCCCGGACGGCCCGGGGCGTAGCGACGAGCGATCTCCTTGAGCACGACGCTCTTGCCGTACATGGCGGGCCCCACGACCGAGAGGTGATCCGGGCTCGCTTTGTCCAGATGATGCTCGACCCTCGCCACCAGATCCCGGCGGCCAACAAGCGGCGGCACATCGGCCCCCAGCACGCGGAACGGATTCTTTTTCATGCGGGTCTTCGAGCCCTACTCCACCCACTGGACGCTGGCCGAGATCGGGCCCGCCGGGATGATCCCGGCAAAGGTGATGTCATAGCGCTCGGTTGCCCCGGGGGCGAGATAGAGGTGAGCCCGCCGGGTGTCGATGGGACCCTCGGGACCCAGGAGGCTGACTTCGAGGCTACCCATCGCGGTGGTCTCACCGCTGTTGTGGACGAGACCCGACGCGATGACAAAGCCCGACGGGTTGACCGTCACGTAAGGTGGACCCAGGGGTTGCACCGGCGAGGTCGGCTCCATCTTTGGACCCGGACCCGGTCGTGGTGACGGTGCCGCCGCCATCTGGAGCTGTTCGATCTCGGAGCGGAGCCGGTTGAGCTCGGCCACTGCCGACTCGAGGCCGATCTGGAGCCGCTTCGACTCGCCTTGAGCCTTGGCCAGATTCTCCTGCGCCTGCTTCAGGTCGGCCTCGAGCTTTTCCAGCTCCTGCTCGAGCTCGCCGATGCGCGCGGTCTTTGCGGTCATCTCGCCGCGCAGATCATCGGCCGATGCCGATCTCGCTTGATCGGCCGCGGTCGCCACCTCCGCCTCACGGACCAGGGACTCGAGACGAACCCGGTCGACATAGAGCCAGACCGCGACGGCCAGCAGCAGAAGAGCCAACCACCAGCCAAGACGGCCGGAAGACGACCGAGGTCGCTGTTCATTCATATCCGGAAGATCGACGGTTCCCATGGTCAAACAATTCGGCCGGCGGGCACCGCGCGCCGAAGGCGCGTGGTCGGGCCGGCCGCTTCAATCCCACAGACGCAAGGGCCCCAGACCCTATTGCTCACCGCCCACCGCTCACTGCTCACTCCACCATCGGTAACTCTTTGGCGATCTGCATATCGATCAGCAGCTCCAGCCGGTTCTCGATCTGCATCACCTTGAGAGCCTGGGCAGGCGACAGCGCCTCGGCGAATTTTCCGAAGTACTCCCTCCGCAACTTCTCCCGCTCAGTCAGGCGATCGAGCCACCTCTTGCCGAGCTCCAGCGCCTTTTCATCGCTAATATTTGAGTAGAGGCCACTGTACTCCTTGATGAGCTTGATCCGGCTGTCGGCGAGCTTGTCGAGCGCCTGGTCGTATTCGTTGTAGATCGGCCAGAAGGCCGCAGCCTCTTCGGCCGAGAGCTCCATCGACCGGTTGATGATGTCGGTGGTCTCCTTCTGGATATCCGACTTGAGCAGGTTCAAGAACGCCTCGTTTCCGGCAAAGGCCGACTGCGCCCGGGCGCTACCGCACATCACCAGCGCCGCACCGGCGAACAGGATGACTCCGAGAAGTGCTTTTCTCACGATGGCTCCTCCTTTATCGGGGCAATTCTACCCCGTTGCCGCTCGGCTGCCATCAGCGCGAGAACATGGCGGTGGAGCTTCGAGCTTGCCACCAAGCACGTGCTGTTCAGCTCAAAGGGTCAGCTCGGTTTTGAGGTGAATCCGAGCCAGAGCCGCCTTGCCCACCCGCCGGATGGCCAGCACGAAGGCGGCCGTTCGCATGTCGATGTCGAACTCGCCGGCAACCTCGCGTACCGCGCTGTAGGCTCTCCCCATCTTCTTGTCGAGCTCGGCGTTGACCCTCTCTTCGTCCCAGCGGAACTGTTGGATGTTCTGCACCCACTCGAAATAGCTCACCGTTACACCGCCGGCGTTGGCCAGGATGTCGGGGATAATGAGGACGCCCTTCTTGTTGAGAATCTCGTCCGCTTCGGGGGTCGTGGGGCCGTTGGCACCTTCGACGATAATGCTCGCCTTGACATCGGCCGCGTTGTCTTTGTGGATGGCCGCTTCCAGGGCTGCGGGCACCAGCACATCGCAATCCCAGGTGATGATCTCGCTGTTGTCGAAGGCCTCGCCGCCTGAGAACCCCTTGACCCCGCCATGCTCGTCGACCCAGGCATCCAGCGCCGGCACATCGAGACCCTTCTCGTTCGCCACACCGCCCGTATGGTCGGCTACGGCAATGATCTTGGCTCCCCGCTCGGCGATCAGCAGGGCGGCATTGCTGCCGACGTTGCCAAAGCCCTGCACGGCCACCGTCACCTCCTCGAAGCTCTTGCCCTGCTCTTCGAGCGCCGCGGCCAGCACATCCATCACCCCCCGACCGGTGGCCGCATCCCGCCCTTCGGAGCCGAAGAGTTCCAGCGGCTTGCCGGTCACGACCCCGGGTGAGAAACCCGCGTATTTGGAGTACTCGTTCATGATCCAGCCCATGACCTTGGCGTTGGTGTTGACGTCGGGGGCCGGGATGTCGGTCGTCGGCCCGATGACCTCCTTCATCTGCTCCACAAAGCTGCGGGTCACCTGAAAGACGTCACGCTCGGGCATCGAGCGCGGGTCACAGTCGATGCCCCCCTTTGCGCCGCCGTAGGGGACATCCACCACCGCCGTCTTCCAGGTCATCAGGTTGGCCAGCGCCGCGGCGTGGTCTTCGTCCATCGCCGGGTGGTAGCGGAGTCCTCCCTTCATCGGGCCGCGGGCCATGTTGTGCTGCACCCGATAACCGTTGTAGACCTGGAGCTCCCCGTCCTCACTTTCGATAGCGATCTCCACCTTGACGGTGCGGCGGGGGGTAAGCAAGATCGTCCGCACATTGTCGGGTAGATCGAGAACATCGGCGGCCTTGTGAAAGTAGACATGACTCTCGGCTAGCATCTTTTATCTCCCACTTGGTGTTTCGCCAATGGTATGACACAAGTCATCCGGGTCGTCGGAACGACAATCGGC
>SBFI01000329.1 GCA_006227875.1 Acidobacteriota bacterium | reverse complement strand
GAGTCGTACATCGACCTCATCGAGAAAGCGGATAACAGCGTCGGCCAGGGAGGTTCATATGGATAACGCGCTGGAGCAGATTCTGGAGGCCTGGCGGACAAACAACAGGATCGGTCTGTTCTTGATCGATCACATCAGTGACGAAGGCATGAAGTGCACGCTGTCGAAGCGGGGCGGTCGGAATGTGGTCCGGCAGTTCTGCCATTTGCACAACGTCCGGGTCTGGCACCTCGAAAGCAGGGCCAAGGATCTTGCCAAGGGTCTCCACAAGTTCGAAACGCATGACGAGCCCGACAAGAAGACGCTTAAGAAGCACTTCGTGGCCTCGAGCGAGCGCATCGAGACCTTCCTCACCGAGTGCCTGGCCGGCAAGCCGAAGCGCCGAGGCTTCAAAAAGGGCGTCATTGCCAACCTCAGCTACTTCATCGCCCACGACAGCCATCATCGCGGCAACATACTGTTGACCCTCAAGGAATGCGGGCAGAATCTGGATCAGAAGACCCGCTACGCCATATGGAACTGGGACAAGATCTGAGCGGGCTGTCGGGGGTGTTGCCTTGAAGGTAACCGTCTGCGAGCTAAGCAACGATCCTGCGCTCTTGAACGAGCAATGGGAGGAGCTGGCTTCCCACGTCAAAACCGAGGAGAGCGAGCTCGTGCTGCTCCCAGAGATGCCCTTCTGCCGTTGGTTGGCGGCGGACCGCGAGATGGACGCGCAGGAGTGGAAGGAGTCGGTTGGCGCGCACGATCTCTGGGTGGAGCGCTTGGTGGAGCTGGGTGACGGGAGCGTTGCGGCGACACGGCCGATTATCGAAGAGGGGTCTCAATTCAACCAGGGCTTCGTCTGGGACGCGAAGAATGGAGCTCGGGCGGTACACAGCAAGCACTATCTGCCGGACGAGGAGGGCTTTTGGGAGGCATCGTGGTACTCGGCCGGCAGGGGCGGCTTCTCGTCGGTTCAGGTGCAGGGAATCGAGGTGGGCTTCATGATCTGTACGGAGATGTGGTTCCTGCACCACGCTCGGGACTACGGCGGGAGGGGTGTCCAGATCCTCGCCTGCCCGCGGGCGACGCTGGCCGAAACCGTGGACAAGTGGGTTGCGGGTGGAAGGGTAGCGGCAGTGGTGTCGGGCGCCTACTGCCTGTCCTCCAACTTTGCGGGCCGGGCAGGCCGGCATGGAGACTGGGCCGGCACGGGATGGATCATCGAGCCCGAGGAGGGACAAGTGCTGGGAACGACCTCGCGGAAGGCACCCTTCCTCACCCTGGATATCGACCTGGGAGTGGCAGAGGCCGCGAAGCAGACCTATCCCCGCTATGTTCCGGACCTGTGAGGCTTGTACTAGTATCGGTGGGATGTCTCTAAGCTCTCTGGAATACCAGATCCTCGAAGACTGCAAGGCCGATCTGGAGGACTTCTCGGCGCTCGTTTCCTCGATCGACTATGGCTCGTCGGAGGAGCTCAGGAGGCTGGTGGCTGCGCTCACCAGTCTGGTCAACAGCGATCTGTTGACTTGCTGTAGAGGCGTGGATCGCTCGGCGGCCATCGAGGTCGACGTGTCGTTGCTGCCACAGTATCTCTCGGCCCGCCAGGCAGCCGGCGAGAACCTGGCCGCCTACCCTGCCGTCTGTCGGGAGCTGTCGTTCGTGGCGACCGACGCCGGACTCGAGGCGCTGCGACAAGAGGATCGGTCCCTCGACAAAACCGAAGACTAGAGGTCTGCGGCACCCTGATCCAGTTCGAAGACTTTTCCCACCTGACGTTCGACTGCTACGGCACCCTGATCGACTGGGAGGCCGGCATCGTGGCTGCCGTGCAGCCGGTTCTGGAGAGCCGCGGCCTTGCCGTCGACGAGAAGGAGGTCATTCGGCTCTACGCCAGGTTCGAGGCCGAGGAGGAGTCCGGGTCGTACCGGCGCTATCGATCCGTTCTGAGAGGGGTAATGGCGAGCCTCGGTGCCAAGTTGGGCTTTGCGCCCACCGAGAGCGATCTGGATGCGCTGCCGCGCTCGGTCGGCAGCTGGCCACCGTTCAGTGACACGGTCGAGGCTCTCGCGCGGCTGAAGAAGCGATACAAGCTCGTGATCCTCTCGAACATCGACGATGAGATGTTTGCCGAGACCGTCAAGAAGCTCGGGACCGATTTCGACGAGGTCATCACGGCGGAGCAGGTCGGCAGCTACAAACCCGCGCTCGCCAACTTTCGCTTTGCGGTGGACCGCCTCGGGGTGCCCCAAGAGCGAATTCTGCATGTCGCTCAGAGCCTCTATCACGATCACGTGCCCGCCAAGGAGCTCGGCTTCACCACCGTTTGGGTGAATCGTCCGAGCAGGTGGCCGGATACGGGTGTGGCGCTGCCCGCGGACGCCTCACCCGATCTCGAGGTGCCGGACATGGACAGCCTGGCCGCGGCCGCGGGTCTCTGAAGCCGAGAGTTGCCCACAAATGTTTCTGGGACATCTGGGGACCGGATTTGGCGCCAAGGCCGCGGCGCCCAAGGTCTCTTTGGGAACACTCCTGCTGGCCGCCGTGCTCGTCGACCTGATCTGGCCGGCCCTGATCCTCCTCGGAGTCGAGGTGGTGGAGATCCGACCCGGTGCCACCCGGGCAACACCCCTGGACTTTGTCTACTACCCGTTCTCCCACAGCCTGGTGGCTGTCGTCGTGTGGGCCGGGCTTTTCAGCCTGGTCTACTTTATTGTCCGTTCTTACAAGCGGGGAGCGCTCGTGGTCGGCGCCCTCGTCCTGGGCCACTGGTTGCTCGACGCCATAGTTCATGTTCCGGATCTGCCGCTCGTCCCCGGCAGCGGGCTGAAAGTCGGGCTGGGGTTGTGGCAGTCCATCTGGGGCACAGTCCTGATCGAGCTGGGCATCTTTGCGGTCGGAGTCTGGCTCTATGTGCGTTGCACACGCGCCCTCGATCGCATCGGGAGCCTGGGTCTGTGGGCTCTGGTGGCACTGCTTCTCCTCATCTATAGCGGCAATTTCCTTGGCGGCCCGCCACCCAGCGTGGCGGCCGTGGCATGGGTTGGCCAGGCCCAATGGCTAATCGTCCTGTGGGGTTACTGGGTCGACCGCCACAGACGCCCGGCGTGAGCGGGAGAGGGCCGCTCTCCGGGGCACCCCTCGGCGCGAAGGATTTTCACTGCAGCCGCCCTCCTACGAGTGAGGCACCTGGCGACTTTTTCCGAGCTGGATCGGGGTAAGGGTGCTCCTCCAGCGGGGTGGCCGGTGCCCGGGAGATGGCCAGCAGCGGAGAGATCAACGGTTCTTCAGCACCTGCGAGTGGCAACTCGACTGCCGACTTCACCGGTGAGCTGCATCGACTCCTCCAGCAACGCCTCCGCCTGGCCTTCCTCGTCTGCTTCCTGATCGGTGTTCCCCTCTACGCTTCGGCGTGGCTACCGCTAGAGCCGGACAGCAGCCTGGCCGAAGACCTCCTGGCCGGGCTGCTGTCCCCGCGTCATGGTCACTGGCTTCTGTTCGCCCTCGGCTTTGTGGTTCTCACATTTCGGGATGGTTGGAGGGTGGTGGAGCTACGACATCTCGACCGCTGGGTGATGGCCGCGAGTCTGATCGCCTGCGTGGCCGGCTGCTCGGACCACAGTCACTGGATGACCGGTCCCCAGACCGCGGCATTGCTGCTGCTGATCCATGCCGCTCTGGTTCCCAGCTCGCTGTCGACCCAGATCGGTCTGGCTCTGGTAGCGGTCGCTGCCTATCCGGCTATTCGATGGGCGATCCCGGGGGAGCCGTGGACCCTCAATGGAGGCGTTGCCGAAGGCACGGCCACGATCGCCATAGCCGGTGCGGTCTCGATCCTGCTGACAAAGACCCTCTACAACTTCCCGACGCAGCCCGCGGAGCAGAAGCACTTTGGCCCCTACGAGGTAAGAGGGGAGCTGCGCCGAGGAGGCATGGGGCAGGTGTTCTTCGGCTACCACACCCTGCTCCAGCGCCCCGCCGCGATCAAGGTCATGCGGCCGACCGGCGATGAAAACAGCGAGACGGCTCTGGCTCGGTTCGAGCGCGAGGTGCGGCTCTGCTCGCTACTGAGCCACCCCAATACGGTGACCATCTTCGATTTTGGCCGCACCGAAGAGGACACTTTCTATTACGCCATGGAGTTTCTGGCGGGGGGCGATCTGCAACGGGTGGTGGAGAAGTACGGTCCCCTGCCTCCAGGGCGGGTCGTGCACATCCTGTTGCAGGTGTGCGGCTCCCTGGCGGAAGCTCATTCCAAGGGGATCATTCATCGAGACATCAAGCCGTCGAACATCTTTCTGTCGCATCGCGGTGGTGTCTACGACTTCGTCAAGGTTCTCGATTTCGGTCTGGCCAAGAGGCTGAGTCCGGACGAGACGGCCGGTCTGACCAAGAGCGGAATCGTCTTTGGCACACCTCGATACATTGCGCCGGAAGGCGTTCATGGCAGCAACCATGTCGATGGCCGAGCCGATATCTACAACCTGGGAGCGGTCGCCTATTGGATGCTGGCGGGCCGGCCGGTGTTCGATTCCGGCTCGGCGATGGAGGTTCTCATCGATCACGTAAAGACTCCTCCTTTGCCCTTTGCGGAGACCTCGGAGGTTCCCGTCCCAAAAGAGTTGGAAGAGATCGTGATGAAGTGTCTCGAAAAAGATCCGGCGGATCGATTCCAGAGTGCTGTCGACCTGGCCGAGGCCATCGCGTCCTCGAGTGCCGCCGGCAGCTGGTCACAGCGGCAAGCCCTCGACTGGTGGGAGCTCCACAAGCCCGGTGAGGACGACGAGAACCGGTGGACCAAAAGCGAGAGGCAGGTGGCCAGGTCGGCGGGTGGAGTCTCACAGATGGAAGTCGGAGTCGGGTAGACAATGAGGCCTCCCCGGCACCTGATCGACTGGCTCGATATCCGTCCCCGCGAGCTCAAACCGCTTCTCCTCTGTTTTTCTGGTGCGTTCTTCCTCATAGCGGCCTTCGTCCTCAGCCGGTCGCTGCGCGAGGCCTTCTATCTGGCCACCTTCGATGTCAAGACGCTTCCCTATATAACGGTCGGGACGACCGTCCTCGGGCTGCCGACCGTGGCCCTGTTTGCCTGGGCCCTTACCCGCTTCAACGCGCGCCGGGTGGTCAAGGTCTGTCTCATCGTCTTTGCCGCGGGTCTGGCTCTGCTGATGCCGGTCATCTCGGAGGTCGAGGCGGCGGTGGTGGTCTTCTACCTGTGGACGGCACTGGGGACCATGGTCATCGCCTCGGGATTCTGGATCGTGGCGTCGGAGCACTTTGCGCTACGCGAGGCCAAGCGGCTCTTCGGGTTGATCAGTGCCGGCGGCACCGCCGGCGCCATGGTGATGGGCAACTCGCTGCGCTATCTCACCCGACAATTCGATCTGGTCTGGCTGGTGCCCATGCTCGTCGCCCTGGTCGGGCTGCTCTTCCTGACCCAGCTCCTGTTGCCTGCCGGTATGGAGGCGAGAGCCGAGAAAAAGCCAAGGAAGGAAGACAAGATTTCGTCCGCCCGCGAGGGACTGAAGCTGGTTTGGGGTACACCGCATCTGGCGATGATCGCCACCATCGTCATGTTGGCCACCATGTCGAGCACACTGGTCGACTATCAGTTCAAGGAGGCGGTGCGGGCGACACTGACGACAAAGCAGCAGTTGGCCAGCTTTTTCGGCTCCTTCTACGGCTGGACGGGGGCCGCCTCGCTGCTCATTCAGTTGTTCCTGACCTCGCGGCTGATGGCAGCGCGCGGTGTGGCCGTCAGCCTGTCCCTGCTGCCGGTGGCGCTGATGATGGGCTCGGTCGGTGTGCTCCTCTTCCCGGCCCTGTTGACGGCAACGCTACTGCGTGGCGCCGACAACTCGCTGCGCAAGTCCCTTCACCGGTCGGTGCTGGAGGTCTGCTACGTACCTCTGCCGTCGATGCTCAGACGCAAGACCAAGACCTTTATCGACACGGTGCTGGACAGCCTGGCTGAAGGGCTCGGTGCCGGTGTGGTGTTCATCTGGGTTACCTGGGGCAACATGCCCTCGCGTTACCTGTCGGTAGTTGTCATGGCGCTGTGCTCCGCCTTCCTCTATGTCAATCGACGGATGGGGAAGGTCTATTTCGAGACCGTGGTGGATAGGCTGAGGGGCGGATCACGGGAGGCAGACCAGTTGATGGCGGACGCCGACTTCCATGGCAAGGACCTGCTGAACGCGACCCTTACCCGGCTGGATATACCCGTTCGTCCCGCGGGGGGTGGAGAAAAGTCGCCGGCGGCTGCGACCGAGCCGCGACGTGTGGGTTCGCCGACCGACAGGCAACCGGCCAAAACTCTGGGACGCATCAGCAGCGGCTCGAGCGATGACGTCTCGAAGGCTCTCGATGAATGTACCGATTGGGACGAGCAGCACATCCCCAAGCTGATCCGGCTGCTGGCGCGAGATGTCTTTTGTGACCGGGCGGTGTGGATCCTGACCTCACTGGGGGAGCCCGCCGTCGAACATCTAGCCGCGCTATTGGTCGACGATGACTTCGATTTTGTCGTCCGGAGAAGAATCCCTCGGGTGCTGGCGGGTATCGACTCGCCGCTGGCCGACCAGGCGCTTTTGGAGGGACTGACGACCAGGAGGTTCGAGGTGAGGTACCGCTCGGCGATCGCCCTGGTGAGGAGGTTGGAGGAGGGAAGAGCCGCGACCGGGGAGTGGTGGGAGAAGAAGGTGTGGGCGGCACTCAGGTCGGAGGTCGGTCACGAGCGGCCGGTGTGGGAGATGCAGCGCCTGCTGGATGACCTCGACACCGAGGCGGACGAGTTGGTGGAGCACCGAGTCGGGGACCGGGGCGTGCTGAGCCTGGAACACTCCTTCCGACTGTTGACCCTGGTTCTCGACCCCAAACCGGTTCGCGTCGCCTTTCAAGGAATCCTCCAGGAGAACGAGAAGCTGCGGAGCATCTCTCTCGAATTCCTGGAGCACGTCCTGCCAAAGGATGTCCGACAGAAGCTCTGGCCCTTTATCGGTGATATCAGCGATCATCAGCGAGAGCGATCGCTGCGATCGGTCGAAGAGGTGGTCACCGAGTTGATGGAGACCGGGGCGACTCTTTTTGCCAGTGACGAGGACCGGGTCGTATTGAGGCAGATGCTCAGCTGATCGGGCCGCCAAAAGAGGCCGCCGACCGACTGTAGTACCCTTCATCTAGTTCCGTGTCAGAAAGCCGCCCGTGGGCAACGTCCTCGCGGTCTGGTCGGATAAGGAGTAGGTGACTGGAGTATGAAGCCGGTAGCAGTCAAACCAACTATCACTTTCGAAGATTTTCAAAAGCTCGACATCCGAGTCGGCACGATCGAACGGGTCGAGGAGATCGAAGGATCTCGATCACTGATGCGGTTGAAGGTCGATTTCGGAGATCATCAGCGCACGATTCTGGCCGGCATCAAGGGTGAGCGGGAGAACCCGACCGAGATCGAAGGACGGCAGGCACTGTTCGTAGTCAACCTGGAGCCCAAGAAGATGATGGGGGAGCTTTCCGAAGGGATGCTGTTCGATATCGGGTATGCCGACGGCATCAAGCCGGTGTTGGCGGTCCCGGAAGCTGAAGTCCCGGCCGGCTCGCGTGCCGGATAGAGGCGAGAGACGATGATGGCGGCCGGCTCGCAGCCCGTCCTGGTGACAAAGAAGACCCTCGGACAGGGGTTGGAGTTTCTGGCCGCGAAAGACGCCGAGCTGGCCTCGGTGATCGAGGTCCACGGGCCGCCACCCATCTGGAGTCGCCCCGCCGGGTATGCCACCCTGGTCAAAATCATCCTCGAGCAACAGGTTTCGTTGGCTTCGGCCAAGGCGGCCTTCGACCGGCTGGAGGGTGAGCTGGGCACCGTCGAGCCGGAGCTTTTCCTGACCCTCGACGACGCAACCCTCAAGCGGATCGGCTTCAGCCGACAGAAGGCCGGGTACTGCCGCGAGCTGGCCGCCGCGATCGTCGAGGGTCGGTTCGAGATCGGGGGCCTGAGGAAGATGAGCGACGAGGCGGCCCGCGAGGAGCTGATGAGCCTCAAAGGGGTGGGCCGATGGACGGCCGACATTTATCTGCTGATGGTTCTGCGTCGCGCCGATGTCTGGCCGAGCGGTGATCTTGCCCTGGCAAAGGCGGCGCAGGAGGTCAAGGGGCTGGCGTCGACACCGAGCCCGGAGGATCTCGAAGAAGTAGGGTCCGCATGGCGACCGTGGAGAGCGGTGGCCGCCCGGTTGCTCTGGCACCACTACCTGAGCCGGCCGCGGGCGGTGATCAACTGAGAGGTGAGAGATGGCCTTTATCGACTATCTGCCCGAAGACCGGATCCCCGAGGAGGATCGGGTTGCCGACCACGACAACATCATCCAGATCCACGGTGTTCACAGTCGCACCCTGAAGCAGCACTACGAGCTCTACCGGGAGCTGATGTACGCCAAAGGTCCCCTCACCCGGGTGCAGCGTGAGATGATCGCGGTGGTGGTCTCGGCGGCCAATGACTGCCACTACTGAGTCCACCATCACGGGGCGGGTCTCCGTCGGCTCTTAAAGGTAAAAGGCAGCGACGACGATCAGCAGGAGGAGCTGATCTCGGCACTGGCATCGGACTATCGGACAGCCGAGCTCAGCTCGATGGACCGGGTCATGCTCGACTATGTCGTCAAGCTCACCAAGACACCGAGCGAGGTCGTGCGGCAAGACGTGGAGGGCCTGCGCGCGGTCGGGTTCGAGGACCGGGCCATCCACGACATCTGTGCGATTACTGCCTACTATGCCTTTGTCAACCGAATCGCCGATGGCCTGGGTGTCGAGCTCGAATAGCTTCGAGCTCTTCCATCGGAGTCCACTCTTGGGGGATGATCATCAGAGAGGAGGATGAGCAGATGTTCCAGACGTCAGAAACCCGTGAGTCTTTCCTTTACATGCTGGTGGGAATCGGGGTTGTGGTACTGACACTCGCTACGACCTCCTGCCAACCCGCAGCCGTTGAGATCAGCCAGGAGGATACGGAGAGAGCCCAGGAGAATCTCCTGCCCTTCAAACAGGAGCTCAAGGCGGCCCTGGTGGGGGCGCTCGAGGAGGGCGCGGAGACCTCGATCGAGATCTGCCGCGAGAAGGCGCCGGAGATCGCGGCAAATGTCGGTGAGGCGGGTGTGACGATGGGCAGAACGAGTCACAAGGTCCGCAATCCGGGCAATGCTCCGGAGCCCTGGATGGAACCGCTGCTGGCCGCCTATCTCGAGGATCCCGAGAACGCGGAGCCTCGAGCCGTCGACCTGGGTGGTGGGACCTTTGGCTATGTAGAGCCGATCTACGTCGAGTCGTTCTGCCTCTCGTGCCACGGCATCACCATCGCTCCGGAAGTCGAGGCGAGGATCCAGGAGCTCTACCCCCAGGACCAGGCCCGCGGCTTCCGGGTCGGTGACTTTCGAGGCATGTTCTGGGTCAAGATGCCGCTGGGAGAGGTGCTGTAGCTCGAGCCTGCGATGCACTCCAAGCCCGGTCAGCAAAGGCCGTTCCGGCTGCGAACCATTACCGCCGGGGCGACGCTCGAGTCACCGGTCGACAGAGCCACCCTGCGGGCATCGATCGGTCTCCTTGGCAAGGCGCGACAACAGTTCGAAGAGAACGGCTTCGAGGTCCAGACAACCCGCATCGCCACTCAGCCGGCGGCCGATTATCTCGCCGGTCTGTCGGGGGCCGAAGCGCTCGCGGCGCTCTGCGAGCTGGATCTCACTGTTGCCGAAGAGGGTGTGCTGCTCGCCGTCGGGCCGGTCAACACCGGCTCGGCCCCGGAGGATCTGGCGCCTTGGTTGGCCGAGGTCGTAGCCGCGACCGGCAACTTGAGCGCCAGTGTCGAGGTGGCCTCCCTGGAGCGGGGCGTCGACCTCGAGGCCAGTCGCACGGCGGCGGAGGCCATGGCGCTCATCGCCGGCCGCACCGGCGGCGGCGAGGGCAACTTCCGCTTTGCGGCGGCAGCCAACATTCGGCCCGGCACGCCCTTCTTCCCGGTCGCCTACCACGATGGCGAAGAGGCGTTCAGCATCGGTCTGGAGTCGGCCGGTCTGGTGAAGCTGGCCTTTGCCGAGGCCCCGGATTTGAGCGAGGGCAAGCAACGTCTGCAGGCCTTGCTGGAGACCGAGCTGGCACCGGTCGAGGCGCTGGCGCACGAGATCGCTCGGCGGGAGGATGTGCGGTATCTGGGCATCGACGTCTCGCCGGCACCGGGTCTCGACGACAGCATCGCCGGACCGATCGAGCTGCTGAGCGGTGTGGCCTTTGGCGGTGTGGCGACCCTCACAGTGTGCGCCGCGATCACGGAGGTCCTCCAGCGTCTGCCCTTTACCACCTGTGGCTACTCGGGGCTGATGCTGCCGGTGCTCGAGGATCGGGTGCTGGCGCAACGGGCCGGCGAAAATCGGTTTGGTGTCGAGGAGCTGCTTCTCTTCTCGAGCGTCTGCGGAACGGGACTCGATGTCGTGCCGCTGGCCGGTGATTGCCCGGTCGATGCCGTGGCGGCCCTCATTGGCGATGTGGCGTCACTGTCGAGCAAGCTCGACAAGCCGCTCTCGGCTCGCCTATTCCTGGTGCCGGGGAAGAGTGCCGGCGATCTGGTGAGCTTCGAGAACCCCCATCTGACCGACTGTGCTGTGATGAGTCTGGATTGACGGGCTTGCGCACAGTCGTGGGGATCGGTCTGATGCTGATCCCGCTCAGCGCTGGGACCGGTGCGTCGGCCGGCGAAGAAGAGCCGGTCGCCCGGGCAAAGACCCCACCGCAGGCAGGACAACTAACGAGCGCGGAGGAGGTGCGGGGAGCCATCGAGGCGGCAGGGGGTTATCTCTTGCGCGCCACCGGGCCGGATGGCCGCTTTGTCTACCTGGCCGGCGTCGATCCTGCATTCGAGCCGGAGCCGAGCTACAACGTCCTGCGCCACGCCGGCACCGTCTACTCATTGGGTATGTACTACGGCTGGGAGGCCAAAGAGGAGACACGGCAAGCGATGGTGCGCGCCACCGGCTATCTCCGTGAGTGCTGTGTCGACGAGGTCCCGGGCCGGGAGGGGTTGCTGGCGGTCTGGTCACCACCCGAGATCGTCTTCACCGGCAAGCCGCTCCAGGCCAAGCTCGGAGGCACAGGCCTCGGTTTGGTGGCGCTGGTCGGAATGGAAGACGTAAAGGAGGGGTCGACACCTGCCGTCGAGCTGGCGGCCCTGGGGAAATTCCTGATCTTCATGCAGAAGCCCGATGGCAGCTTCTACTCCAAGTACTTCCCCGAACAGGGTCGGGACGACAGCTGGACCTCGCTCTACTATCCCGGCGAGGCGGCCCTTGGTCTGGTGATGCTCGCCGAGCACGAGGGGTCGAGGAGCTGGCTCGAGGCCGCGGCCAAAGCGTTGGGATATCTGGCGGAAAGCCGAAAAGGTCAGAGCAGGGTACCCGCCGATCACTGGGCGCTGCTGGCCACCGAGAGGTTGCTTCAGGTCGACGATCTCGACTCTCTCGGGGTCTCTCGCCGGCTGCTCGTCGACCACGCGGTGCAGATCTGTCGGAGCATTCTGGCCGAGAG
>SBFI01000166.1 GCA_006227875.1 Acidobacteriota bacterium | reverse complement strand
AGATGCGGCGCGCCTATGCCGTCTCCGGCGCCTTTGTCCGCGACCTCTACCATCGGTTTGGACCCAAGGTCGGTGCACAGATCCTCTCCGACATCGCCCTCGGGCTTCCCTTCGAGGAGGCCTTCTACCGGCGCACCGGTGTCGGCTTCGCGAGCGCCCAGGAGCGCTTCTGGCACAGCCACTCGATCTGGTACCGCTGGGTTCCGGTACTCACCAGCTCGGCCACCCTGTGGATCGCCATCACCATCCTGTCGCTGTTTGCGGTCAGGCGCCGCCGGGCCCGAACCGCCGAGATCAAACGGCAGTGGGAGGAGGAGGAAAGGTGGCTCGACAGTGGCTCCGACGACCTGATCCACTGACGGCAGCGCAAGGCGCGCGTGGCGCTAGTCCGCCGCCAGAGCGGCAGCTGCCTCGATTCTCCTGGTGGCCTCGGTCAGCACCCCGGTGAGGCGCTCGACCCCCCGGTCGGCCAGCTGCTGATCGCGGCGCTCCACCGCCTCGGCCAGCTCGGGGAAGGGCCAGGCACCGTAGCCCGTGGTCAGACCCGGTGCATAGAGCAGGTGGCGGAACCAGGGTCGGGCAGGCAGGCCGTCGCTGGAGAGAAAAGCCCGCTCGATCTGAATCAGCGCCCGGTTGAGATCTTCCACGCCACCGGCCGCTTGTCCTTCGACCGCTCGGTCGATCGCCCCATCCAGACGCTCCCCGGCCGCCCCAAAGGCGACCAGGGCCTCGCGCACCGGCGCCAAATCGATGGTTACGACCTCTTTGTTCTCCAGCGCCGCCATTCGGTTCTTGCGGATGACGGAGCGTTCGAGCTCATCGAGCTCCCGTTCGAGAGCGGAGGCATAGGGTGAAAAGCGGAAGGGCACCACCTCGGAGCCGGCCAGCCGCATGGCCAGCAGGCCAAGAAAGCGGGCCGCGGCGGCGTGGTAGACGAATTGGGGATCACCAAACTTCTCCATCCACCGGAAATTGTCGTAGACCGAGTGGTAGACCCCATAGGGGCCGGAAAATCCAAAGCTCACCGAGGGGACCCCCAGGTGATCGAGAAAGACGGTGTAGTCGGAGCCCGATCCCAGCGCCGCGAGCCGAGGCTCGAAAGCCGCCTCCGGAGCGGCCAGGTCGATCGGCTCCTTCTCCGCCCAGTTGGTGGCCAGCCGCTTCTCCCAGGCGTCCAACAGACTGCCGCCCTTCATCGGCTCGGAGACATCACCCGCGGTCGTCCGCACCAACTCCAAGAGCGACGGGGTACCCGAGACACCGAGGTCGGGGCCGGTGACGGCGCTGTCCAGATTCACATAGGCGACGGCATTGGCCGCCAGGTCTGCGGCTCGGTCCTCACCCCACTCGACCGAGCCGACCAGTCCGTACTCCTCGGCGTCCCAGCTGGCCAGCAGGATGGTACGGCGCGGCTGCCAGCCGGCCTCGATCGCCGCCGCCAACCCCCGTGCGGTCTCCAGCCAGGCGGCGGTACCCGAGTTGGGATCGACGGCGCCGTGGGTCCAGGCGTCGCGGTGATTACCCAGAATCACCAGTTGGTCGGGATCTTCTCTTCCGGGTATGCGTGCAAAGACGTTGTAGATCGGGCGCAGACCCTCTTCCATCTCCACCTCGAGCTCGACCGCCGCTCCCCCCGGACCGACGTGATAGGCAAAGGGCAGGCCCCCCTGCCAGCCGTCGGGCGCCCCCGGCCCGCCCAGCCGCCGGAGGATCTTCTCGGCCTCGCCATAGCTCAGCGGTAACGAGGGAATCCGCGGCACGTTCTCCATCTCGGCACGCGACAGACGCTTGGCACCGGCGAGCGCCGGGTAGCCCGGGGTCGACGGATCTCCCGGCTGTACCGAAAGGTACTGCACCGACCCACGCTGGATGGCCGAGGGTGGGCGCATCGGCCCGTCGGGATAGACATCACCCCTCATGTAGCCGTCGTCCGCCGGGTCGGAGTAGATGAGAACCCCAACGGCGCCCCGCTTTTCCGCCTCCCGCACCTTGAGGCCGCGAAAGACCTTGCCGTAGCGCGCCAGAACGATGTGCCCCTCGGGTGAGATACCCATTTTGTCCAGCTGCTCGAAGTCCGCGGGTGTGCCGTAGTTGACGTAGACCACCTGACCGCCGGCCCGGCCCGATGCCGCATAGCCATGAAAGGCCGGGAACATGCCGCGGGCCGCCGAATCCTTGTCGGAGTCGATGAAATCCTCGCGCAACGAGAGCTCCTCTTCCTCGGGCTCGATCAGTCGCGCCGAGACGCTCTTGGGGTAGTTGAGAAAGACGTCGTAGGAGACCACCTCGGTCTCGAGTCCCATCTCCACCAGCCGCTCGCGGACGTAATCGGCGACCTTCTTCTCCTGGGCCGTGCCCGCCACATGTGGCTCTTCGGTAAGCCGCGCCAGCCAACGGCGCGCCTTCTCGGGCGCCGGGGTCTCTTGTAGCACCGCTTCGGCCGCGAGCTGGGCCTCCCGAGAGGATGGGTAGAAGCCGAGGAGCTCGCCGCCATCGGCCGTAATAGGTGCAATAACCAGCAGCGGGGCCAGGAAAGTGGACAGTCGCTTCATGGTTGACCTCGATACTCCGTCGTTTGTTGTCAGAATAGGGCGACCGGGTGTGTCGCGGGCGCATCTTATCCTCTCGAACCGCTGCGCGGGAGAGTTCGTCATGAGAAAACGGATTACCCTGGCCGTCGTCGCCATCGTCGTCACCGCCTCGCCTTCACTCCTCGCCCAGCCACCGAGCGCCGAGGAGCTGCTCGCCCGGGCCATCGCCTATCACGACCCGGACGATCGGTGGCGCCACGGAGCCTGGCGATTGACCCTCGCCGAGACGCGGCCCGACGGGCCAGTGCGCCGGACTGTTGTGATCATCGACCACCCGGCCGGACGCTTCGACTACTCGGCTCGCGATGGCGGCAACCATATCGAAGGATCGCTGACGGACGGTGGCTGCTCTTTTCGCCTCAACGGCTCGAGCAGCTTCAGCCAGGAAGAGCGGGAACAGCACCGCCTCACCTGCGAGCGACTGGAGCGGATGCGCAACTATTACACCTATCTCTGGGGGCTGCCGATGAAACTGGAGGATCCCGGTACCCTTCTGGATCCCACCGTCGGCAACCAGACATTTGCCGGCTCACCGGTGATCGTCTTGCGGGTCACCTACGAAGAGCCCGTCGGGGGGGACACCTGGTATTTCTACCTCGACCCGTCGAGCTATGGCCTGGTCGGCTACCGCTTCTACCACGACGAGTCCGCCAACGACGGCGAGTACATTCTTCTCGACCAGGAGGTCGAGACGGAGGGTCTGCGGATCCCACGTGTTCGCGCCTGGTACACAAACGACGACCAGAGATACCTGGGCACCGACACCCTCGAGTCGCTCGCGCGGCTGGACGATTGAGCCGTGCTGAAGACGGTTGTAACCACGGTTCGAAGCGGCCGGCCTCCGTGCTGGCCGAGAGCAAGATTCGGGTTGCTCGATCCGCCCGTGACCGTTAACTTGTTCCCATGATCGAAACCACCACACATCTCGACGAAGCGGCCGAGGACTACGAGCGGATCGAAACGGCGATTCACTTTCTCGAGCAGAACTTCCGCCAACAGCCCTCGCTGGAGGAGGTGGCGGCAGCCGTGGGCTTGAGCGAGTATCACTTCCACCGCCTCTTCAGCCGCTGGGTGGGGACCACCCCCAAGCGGTTTCTAAGGTTTCTCACCGCCGAGTACGCCAAAGAGCGGCTGGCGGACTCCGCCAGCGTGCTGGATGCCGCCTACGACGCCGGTCTTTCGGGCAGCGGGCGTCTCCACGATCTGCTGGTCAACCTCGAGGCCATCTCACCGGGTGAGTACAAACGGGGGGGCGCCGGTCTCGTCATCGCCTATGGCATCCACCCCAGCCCCTTTGGCGCCTGTCTGCTGGCGGTGACCGAGCGCGGCGTCTGTGGTCTCGAGTTCCTGGCCGACCGCAGCGGCAGACAGACGCGAGAGGATCTGGCGGCGCGGTGGCCGGGTGCCGAGCTGGTAGAGGATCCCGCGCGCACGGCACCCTACCTCGAGCGTCTCTTCCCGCCATCGGGCGAGCACGACGGGGTGCCGATCCCGCTGCTGGTCAAGGGGACCAACTTTCAGCTCAGCGTCTGGCAGGCGCTTCTGCGGATTCCCCCCGGTGATCTCGTCGGTTATGGCGACATCGCCCGCCATCTCGGCAAGCCGGGGGCGGCGCGGGCCGTGGGTAGCGCGGTCGGCGCCAACCCCATCTCCTATCTCATCCCCTGCCACCGGGTCATCCGCTCGGTAGCCGATTTCGGCAACTACCGCTGGGGGGCCGAGCGCAAGAAGGCGATGAT
>SBFI01000199.1 GCA_006227875.1 Acidobacteriota bacterium | reverse complement strand
TTCATCATCGATTCACTGGCCGAGGCCGAGCGGAGCGGTGCCGATCTTTTTGTCATCGAGCTGTCGACACCCGGTGGTCTGCTCACCTCGACCCGCGAGATATTCACCGCCATGCTGGGCTCCGAGATTCCTGTCGTCGTTTTTGTCTCGCCCAGCGGTTCGCAGGCGGCGTCGGCCGGATTTTTCATCCTCGAGGCGGCGCATGTGGCGGCGATGGCTCCCGGTACCAACACCGGGGCGGCCCACCCGGTCTCGGGGAGCGGCGAGGAGATCGAGGGGGCGATGGCGGAGAAGGTGGAGCAGGACGCCGCCGCCACCATCCGATCGCTGGCAGCGAGACACGAGCGCAACGCCGAGCTGGCGGAGCAGGCGGTGGTGGAGAGCCGTTCCTATACCGCCGACGAGGCCCTGGAGAGTAATCTGATCGATCTGGTGGCTAAGGATCTAGAAAGTCTGCTGGAGGAGATCGACGGTACCGAGGTCGATCTCGGCGGCGACGCGCCGGTGATCGTGCGCAGTGCCGGGGCCACCGTCGAGACCCTGGAGATGAGTGGCTTCCAGAAGTTTCTCTCGGCGCTGGCTCACCCCAACATCGCCTACATCCTGATGACCCTGGGCGGGCTGGGCCTCTATTTCGAGCTTTCCAATCCCGGTGCCGTGCTGCCCGGAGTGGTTGGGGGGATCTGTCTGATTCTGGCCTTCTTCGCCCTGTCCGTGCTGCCGGTCAACTATGCCGGTATCGCGCTCATCATCCTGGCGCTGATCTTCTTTATAGCCGAGGTCAAGGTAACCTCCTACGGCATGTTGACGGTTGCCGGTATCATCTCGATGGTGATTGGCTCCCTGATGCTCTTCAAGAGTGCGGATCCGGCCATCCGGGTCAGTCTGGATGTGGTCATCAGCATGGCCGTGTTTACCGCCATCGTGGTGGCCTTTCTGGTGACCATGGTGGTGCGTACGCACCGCTCGCAGGTAACGACCGGCGCCGAAGGCCTGGTCAACAAGCGTGGTGTGGCGCGCACCGAGATTTCTCCGCGAGGAAAAGTGTTCGTCCACGGTGAGATCTGGGATGCCGAAGCGGAGAGTCCGATTCCCATCGGCACACCCATCGACGTGGTCGCCGTCGAGGGCATGGTTCTGAAGGTACGACCGGAGACGGAGGTATAACCCAAAGGGGGGAACAATGGGTCTCTATGGACTGATTTTCGTCATCTTTGTCGGGCTGATATTTCTCAGCCGGTGGATCAACATCCTCAACGAGTACGAGCGGGCCGTGGTGTTCCGGCTTGGCCGTCTGATCGACCGCGTCAAGGGCCCGGGGCTGGTGCTCATCTTCTGGCCCATCGATCGCATGGTGAAGATCTCGATGCGAACGGTGGTGCACGATGTGCCGTCCCAGGACGTCATCACCAAGGACAATGTCTCGGTAAAGGTGAATGCCGTGGTCTACTTCCGCGTCGTCGATCCCGCCAAAGCGGTGGTGGAGGTAGAGAACTATCTCTTCGCCACCAGCCAGATGGCGCAGACCACCTTGCGCTCGGTTCTTGGTCAGGCCGAGCTCGACGAGCTCTTGTCCGAGCGTGAAAAGCTCAATGATCAGCTGCAGTCGATCATCGATGCGCACACTGATCCATGGGGAGTCAAGGTGTCGTCGGTGGAGGTCAAGCATGTCGACCTGCCACAGGAGATGCAGCGAGCGATGGCCAAGCAGGCGGAAGCCGAGCGCGAGAAGCGGGCCAAGATCATCCACGCCGAGGGCGAGCTTCAAGCCTCGCGTGCATTGGCCGAGGCGGCTGAGGCCATCAGCCAGAATCCCACGACTCTCCAGCTGCGCTATCTGCAGACCCTGACCGAGATCGCGGCGGAACAGAACTCCACCATCCTGTTCCCCATCCCGATCGATATGATGTCCGCGTTCATGGAGAGCACCAAACGGGCTGGACAACCCTGACGGAGATAGTCGAGAGTGACCGATTCGCACGAGCCGAGCTACTACGAGATCGCCCTGACCAACAGGCAGGTATTGACGGTCTTCGTCATCCTCCTGGCCTGTGTCGTGGCCGCCTTCTTTGCCGGGGTCTGGATCGGCCACCGGGATGTCGGCCCGACGGCAACAACCGAGATCGCGCAGCGACCCGAAGAGGAGCAGGAGGAGCCAATCCGCGAGGATGAAGAGGGCCGCCCCTTGCGCGAGCTGCGTTTCTTTACCGAAGACTCGGCAGATGAGGCGAAAGACGAAACACCGGCGCCGGTGGCCGAATCGGCCAGCTCTGAATCGACCCTGCTGGAGGACCTCGATGGCTCCCCACCCGAGAATCCGAGTGGGGCCAAGAAACAGTTGCCATCGCTGCTGCCACCCGAGTTCACGGCAGAGCCGGTGGTGGCGGAAAACGAGGCGCCCCAGCCTGCCGCCCCGGCGCCGGCACCCGCAGCCGAGGCATCGACCCCCTCCTCGACCCCGGCCCCGGCCGGTGAGCTGGTGATTCAGGTCTTCTTCTCGTCCGACCAGGGGAAGGCGGAAAGCCTGGTCTCACAACTCTCCGGCGGCGGCTTCCCGGCGTTTCTCTCGCCGGTGGAAGTGGGTGGCAAGACGATGTACAGGGTACGACTCGGACCCTATGAGCAACGCTCGGCCGCGGAGGAGGCGGCCGAACGGGTGCGCCGGGACTACAAGCTCGACACCTGGATAACCCAGTAGCACGACGGCATGGCGGTTTCGCTTTCCCGTGCCGGTGGCCCGTGGGCCCTCGTCCTGGCCGTTCTCGGCGGGGCGGCATGGGGGCTCTGTTTTGGCCCCGAGGCGGTGACCATTGCGCCTTGGATGGCGCTGGTGCCCCTGTTCCTCCTCCTCGGCGCGGGGCGGAGGCAGGCGGTCTGGCTCGCCTACGTCCACGGGGTGGCCTTCTGGCTGACCTCGATGTCCTGGATCGCGCCGACGATGGAGACCTATGGCCAGTTGCCGAGTTGGCTCGCGGTGGTCATGTGGATCCTGCTCGGTCTCTATCTGGGCACGTTCACCGGGGTTTTTGGCTGGTTGGGCGAGCCTCTCTGGCGTCGGGGCGGTTGGCCGGCACTGGCCGGTCTGCCCGCCCTATGGGTGGCAGTGGAGTGGCTGCGGGCGCATTATCTGATGAACGGCTTTCCGTGGAACCTGGCGGCGTACGCCTGGACGGAGATGCCGGGAGCGCTTCCACTGGCGGCCTGGAGCGGAGCCTACGGGGTGTCGTTTGTTCTGGCCATTGCCAATGTGGCTATAGCTCTGATGCTGGTCCATCGCCACTGGCGTACCGGGGTGGTCTCGCTCCTCGGCTGTTTCTTGCTGCTGGCAGCGGCGGGCCGCTTTGGCACCGATGCCCACGAGCCGCGGGTGCCGGGGCTCCCGGTGCGTCTCCTTCAGCCAAATATCACCAACCTGGTGACATGGGACGAAGAACTCGTCCGGCAGAACTACTCCAGAGTACTCGAGATGTCTCGGAAGGCCTGTGATCTTCCGGGCGCACTGGTGGTCTGGCCGGAGAGTGCGGCATGGCCCTTCTCCTACGATCGGGATGCGCGGCTGCGTGAGGATCTGGAGACGCTGGTGGCCGCTGGTTGCCCCATACTCTTCAATTCGACCACGGAGAAAGAGGGATTCTTCTATAACTCGGTGTTACTGCTCGGGCCAAAGGGGCTTGCCGGCCGGTACCACAAACGTCACCTGGTGCCGTTTGGCGAGTATGTGCCGATGGGTCGGTGGGTTCCGTTTCTCGACAAGCTGGCGCGGAATGCTGGCAACTTTCGCCCTGGTCGAGAGTTGCTGCTCCTGCCCTGGCGCCAAGAGCTACTGGGCGCCGCCGTCTGTTTCGAGGTGGTCTTCCCCTTCGAAGTGGCCGATGCCGTGCAGCAGGGCGCCACCCTCCTGGTGACGGTCACCAACGATGCCTGGTACGGTGATACTGCCGCACCCTGGCAGCACTATCGGGCGGCGCGGTTTCGTGCCGCCGAGAGTCGCCGCTACCTGATGCGTGCGGCGATCACCGGTGTTTCGGCTCTCATCGCCCCCGACGGCTCGGTGGTGAGCGAGTTGGGTGTCGGCGAGGAGGGTGTGATCGGCGGCGAGGTCGTGGCCCGCCGGGACCTGAGCCCCTACACACGGGCACCGTGGCTGATACCACTGCTATGTGTTCTGCTGGCCGGCTTTGCTATATTGCGCAGTCGCGGGGCAAGACGATCATGACTTCCGTCGAAATACAACAACACATCGAGCGACTCAGCGATCAGCTTCTGCATCTTCGGGGGTATCTTTGAGGAAGCGGGGCTCGAAGAGCAGATCGCCCAGATCGACCGTGAGATGCAAGCGCCCGGCTTCTGGGACAACCACGCCGGCAGCGCACCGCTGCTCCAACGCCGACGACAGATAGAGCGCCGTCTGGCCACCCTCAACCGGCTGCGAGCCGACGCCGACGAGTTGGCGGCCTGGCGCGAGTTGGTGGAGGAGGGGGAGGCGGACGCCGAGGTCGAAGAGTTTGTCGAGCGGCTGGAGAGGGAGCTCCACCAGCTCGAGCTCCAGCTCAAGCTATCGGGTCCCGACGACGACAAGAACGCCCTGGTCGCCATTCACCCCGGGGCCGGCGGCACCGAATCACAGGACTGGGCCGAGATGCTGTTGCGCATGTATCTGCGCTGGGCCGAACAGCAGGGCTACCAGGTGGAGCTGCTCGACCGTCTGGAGGGTGAAGAGGCGGGAATCAAGAGTGCCACTTTCGCGGTCCGCGGTGACTATGCTTACGGCTATCTCCATGGCGAGACCGGCGTCCACCGGCTCGTCCGCATCAGCCCCTACGACGCCGCCAGTCGCCGTCACACCTCCTTTGCATCGGTCTATGTCTACCCCGAAGTAGACGACGATGTGGAGATCGACGTCGAGGACAAGGATCTCAGAATCGACACCTACCGCGCGTCCGGTGCGGGTGGACAGCACGTCAACAAGACCGAATCGGCCGTGCGCATCACCCATCATCCCAGCGGTATCGTCGTCTCGTGTCAGAACGAGCGCAGCCAGCACAAGAATCGAGCCACGGCGATGAAGATCCTTCGCGCCCGTCTCTACGATCTTGAGATCAGCAAGCGCGAAGAGGAGGCCGCGGCGCGCGAGGGTAAGAAGAAGGACATCGCTTGGGGCAGCCAGATTCGCAGCTATGTTCTGCACCCTTATCGCATGGTCAAGGACCATAGAACCAACACCGAGGTCGGGGATGCCGATCGTGTCTTGGACGGTGGTATCGACCCCTTTATCGAGGCCTGGCTGTCGGAGCAGATGGGTGAAGGAGAGGCTAGTGGACAGGGAACGCCGGCCTCGTAGCAACGCACCAGCGTGTCGGGCGCCGAATCGATGGCCGACCGTTTAGCGATCGACTACGTCTCGCCGCTGCCCCCGGTGCGGTCGGGGATCGCCGACTACAGCCGCGATCTGCTGCCACAACTGGCTGCGCTCTGTGACCTGCGGGTCATCCACCTGCCCGGCCAGCCTTTGGCGAGCGAGCTGGAGCGTGAGTGGCAACCCTCTCCACCCGAGGTTCTGGGTCGGGAAGGGCGGCTTCCCCTCTACCAGATGGGAAACAATATCTACCACCAGGAGATCCTCGAGCTGGCGCTGCGCTGCCCTGGGGTGGCCACGCTCCACGATGTTGTCCTCCACCACCTGCTGGTCGAGGACACCCTGGCGCAGCAGGATTCCGCCGCTTATAAGCAGCGTCTGGTTGCCGATCACGGCTGGATGGGGGATGTCATATCGACGGCCAGGGATTGGACCGAGCTGGGTCAGACGGCGCTCTTCGAGTTGCCGGCTCACCGGACCCTGGTGCATCGTCAGCGAGGTGTTCTGGTCCACAGCCGCTGGGCGGCCGATCTGGTGCACTGGGACAGCCCGGAAATACCGGTCCGTGAGGTGCCGATGGGGGTGCCGCTGCCCGCCCCGGCGGCGGTGGATGATCGACGCGCGTGGCGCAGCAGGCTCGGGCTGGCCAAAGAGGAGCCGTTGCTGGGGACCTTTGGCTTCCAGACCCCGATCAAGCGCACCGACCGGGTGCTGGAAGCGCTGACCAGACCCGAGCTCCGGCAGGCCCATCTGGTGGTTGGTGGCGAGATAAATCCCCGGCTCCGGCTCCGCGCTCAGGCGCGGGAGCTGGGTATCGAAGAGCGGGTGCACTTTGTCGGTTTTCTCGACTACCGCGACTTCGAGGGGGCCATCGCCGCCTGTGATCTCTGTCTGAATCTGCGCTATCCCTCGGCGGGGGAGACCTCGGCTTCTCTGCTGAGAGTATTAGCCGTGGGTCGGCCGGCAGTGGTCTCCGACTATGCCTATTCCTCCGAGCTTCCGGACGAAGTGGCGGTGAAGATTCCCTTGGGAGACGGCGAGGTCGAGGCCCTGGCGACAAGAGTGGGGGAGCTGGTTGCCGATCGCCGGCGGCTGGCGGCAATGGGCGAGGCCAGCCGGGAGTACATCAGGGACCACCACGACCCGGGCAAGGCGGCGGCGGCGGTGGTGGAGGCCTGTCGGGAGCTCGCCGGGCTCGAGCCTCCGGGTGACAAGCCGGCTGTGGTGGAGCCGCCCACCAGTCTGGTCTGGCGCCAGCTCGACGGTGATCTGGAGGTGGAGGGGGCTGAACGGCCATGGGCGGAAGGGGAGTCCAGACGGGTGCGAATCCGATTGGCCAACCGGGGTCTGGCCCGCTGGCTTGCCACCGGTCGGGGCCCCGGCGGGGTGATGATCGAGGTCCAGTGGCGCCGGAGTCCCTCGCACCGGGCGACAAACAACGTCTGGCTGGAGCAGCCCAAAGATCTCGAGCCGGGGGAGGAGCAGTGGCTCGAGCTCGAAATGCGTCGCCCGCTGGGGGCCTCGTTTCTGTATATCGAGCCCCATGTGCAGGGGGTGACCGGTTTTTTCGGTCTGGGTGGGCCGCTGTGGTCGCAAAGCTACTAGGAAACAAGGACAGGACGACCGGGGGTATCGTCCTCGGCAAGGAGTGGCTCGTCTGGCTGGCGCTCTTCACGCTGCTGTTGGTGGCCGCTGCGACCTTCCGCACCGAGACCTGGCCGGAGTGGTTTGGTGACGAGGCCGGCTATTTGCTGCAGGCCGAAAGCGTGGCCAGGGATCTGGACCTGCAATACACCGATCGGGATCGAGAGCGACTTGTCGAGCGCCACGGACAGCGGGCGGGAGACACCGGGCTGGCTCTCGAGCAGCAAGGGGAGACGGTGTTTCTCGACCAACCCCTGGTCCACTCCTTGCTGCTGGCACCCTTTGTCCGTCTGGCGCCGCAGCGGGGGGCCGCGGTGCTCAACGTGCTGCTGCTGACGGTGGCGGCGTGGTTGGCGACTCGCACCCTGGCTCGGCGGTTGGGCCTGGTGGCGCCGCTCGTCGCGGCGCTGTTTGTCTTTGGCTCGGTCACCTTTCGGTATGTCTTTCTGGCGCTACCCGAGATTCTCGTTCTGACGGCTACCGTCGCCGCCTTTACCCTGGCCTACGGCCGGGAGGAACCGATGGCGACCGAAACGCCCGAGATCTATCGCCCGCCCGACGAAGGTTGGGACCCGCTGTGGCGGTGGCTTGCCGTCGGCGCGCTGCTGGTGATTCCTTCGGTCCACCATCCCTTCTATCTGGGTCTGTTCGTGCCGGCGGCGGTCGCCACCCCGAAAGCAGAGCGACAGCGCTCGCTGGCGGCGCTGGCGGCCGGTGCCGTGGCGATGCTCGTTCTGGGCGCTGGTGTCAAGTGGATGTTGACCGGCTCCTGGGCTGCAGTGCTACCGACGAGTCTTGGCGACATGTGGCCGGCGTTTGCGGGCGAGCGTGTCGTCTTCAACGGCAACTTGATCGGCTGGAACCTGGCGTATTTTCTGGCCGGTCGGAGCGTCGGAGCTCTGCCCTACTTCCTGCCGGTGCTGCTGGCTCTTGGAGGATGGACCGGCGGTGGGCGGCGATCGACACTCGTGCTGTCGGTGCTGGCCATCGGGGCTCTGCTCGTTCTGGCGGCACCCTTCAACTTCTTTGGCGGCCCGGGTGCCATCGGCAATCGCTGGTTGTTGCCCCTGTATGGCGCCCTCTGGCTGGTTCCCACGCGGCGGCTGCATTGGGGTTGGATCGCGGTGACCGCAGCCCTGACAGCGGTGTTTCTGTGGCCGTCCTGGACGGCGCCGCGGGCGTTTCCGATCGGACCCGACGGCAACTATCGGCACAGCGCCGGACTGGCGCGAAGATTCCTGCCCTACGAGACCAGCCAGCGTGAGCTGCCGAGCGTCGGCGAGCTGCGCCAGGGTGTCTTCTGGCTCCGGGCCACGGGCCGGCTGGTGAGCCCGGCCGGCAGTGCCGACCGCTTCGAGCTCGAGGGGCAGGGACCAACCGAGTTTCTGGTGGCCTCACCCACTCCCCTTGTCGCCCTCCATCTGGAGTTTGGGCCCACCTCGCCGGGGCAGCTCGAGGTGACACACGGCCGGCTGGGAGATACGGTCTTCCGACCCGACGGCGGGGTGGGCTTCGATCTGTTTGCTCCCACCCCCCGGGCCCGACACCCCATGTGGTGGAGTGATGAGCGGCAGAATCTGTACTTTTTTCAGTTCGGCCTGCCGGAGGCCAAGGCGGGGAGCCACGCATTTGCCGTATCGTTTGCGACCTGGAAGGATCTGGAGGGCGAGGAATGAGCGCGGAGATGCACAGTTGGATCGTCGAGGTGCGCGAGCGTCTCTCATCTCCGCCACCGCTCCGGCTGGCAACAAAGGATGCGCGGCAGGCGGCGGTCCTGGTGCCGCTCTATGTCGAAGCCGGCGAGCTGTGGACCGTGCTGACAAAGCGATCGGACAACCTGCCGCATCACCGGAGCCAGATTGCCTTTCCGGGCGGCGGCCGGGAGATCGGTGAGGACCCGTGGACGGCGGCTCTCAGGGAGAGCGAAGAGGAGCTGGGCCTCGACACCGGCAAGATCCTCCGTCTGGGAGAGCTCGACGAGGCCGAGACCCCGTCGGGGTTTCACATCGTCCCTTGTGTGGGTGCGGTGCCACACCCCCTGGAGACCGAGATCAATCAAGAGGAGATCGCCGAGGTGTTCTCGGTGCCGTTGCTGGCGTTTGCCGACTACCGGACAGTCGAAGACCAGTTGGTAAAGATCGACGGCATCGAGCGGATGATCCGCGTCTATCACGTGGGTAAGAGACAGGTCTGGGGTCTGACCGCCAGGATCATCCAGAATCTGATGACGCGTCTCGGCTTCGAGATTCCAGAAGAGATGGAGTGACGACAATGTGTTCGAGGACGGCGGCCGTTGCGGGCGCTGCCTGGATCCTTCTCCTCACCGGTTGCACCGTGCGACAGCTCACCTATCCAGCACCACCGATCCGGGTGCCGGCAACCCCACCCGCGCCGCTCGAAGCGGTGGAGCTCGCCACCACGGACGAGACTCTAATCTCGGTCTGGCATCTGCCTGCAGACCACCTACCCGCCACCCGGCCGGTGGCGCTCTTCTTTCACGGCAACGGCGAGAACCTCGAGACCATGCGTCAGACCGGTCTCTTTGGGGAGTTGGCGGGGCTGGACATCGGTTTTGCGGCCGTCGACTACCCGGGCTATGGCCGAAGCGGCGGCCGTCCATCGGAGGAGAGCCTCGGGCTGGCCGCCGATGCCGCATGGCGGTGGCTCGCCCGCAGATACCCGGATCGCCCCCGCCTCGTCTGCGGCTGGTCCTTGGGCGCGGCGGTGGCGCTGCGGCTGGCCGCGAGCCGGGGAGAGACCGTCGACGGGGTCATCGCCATGAGCCCCTGGACCTCCCTGCCGGATGTGGCGGGTATTCACTTCCCCCGCTGGCTGGTGGGGTTGGCACTACACGAGCGCTACGATTCCTTGGCGATCGCACCGACCATCGCCGAACCGACGCTGGTGATCCACGGCGCCCGCGACAGCATCATCCCGGCGGCTCAGGGCGAGAGGGTGGCGGCGGCGCTGCCCGGGGCCCGCTGGGTCTCGGTCCCCGGAGCCGGTCACAACGATCTGCTCTCACGCAACGAAGTCTGGCAGGAGATGGCGGCCTTCATCGAGCAGCGCGCAAAGCGCGAGTCCTGAAAACGAAGCGGCCGGCCCGACCACGCGCCTTCGGCGCGCGGTGCCCGCCGGCCGAGGCGTCGTGTCTCCACGATCGGTGGTGGCCCGGTCTCGAGACCTCCGGGGGCTCCCCTCCGCTACGCGGGAGATGGCTCCGCTCCGGAGAGCCCCCTCCGGCCCCGAGCCCGGGCAGGCACGGCGGGTCGGCAACGTGTCGGTGGTCTGCCGCTGCGCTCCAACCGCGCACGCTCCACGGTCTGGGTGATGCCCTGGTTTTCGCCTCAGCGCCCAGTCGCTCCGTCGGCAGACCACCGCCCCGTCACCGCCCCGCGAGACATGACTGCGGACGGTTCGACAGGGCGTGTCGACTTGATGGAGGACTCCAGTGCTTTCTGGTTGAAGACCACTGACAGTCTAGGGTGCCTGCGGGAGGTCACGGCAGGGTGGCTCTCCGCCAGCGCACTGCACAGGTCACCGGAGGCAGCGGAGCTTTCCGGCGCGCCAGCGGAGCGCAGGCGCGGGCCACCCCTCCAGATCTTCTCCCAGGCCCGCGCCGGCACCCAGATGGGACCTCCCGCAGGTACCCTCGCCACCAGCAACTCAGCCAGGACCTCCTTCGGAGCACCCAAATAGGAGCGGCCGGCACGAAGGCTGGCCGCTACAGGCCCTGCTTCTGTGTCATAATTTTCCACTCGACAGATCACAACTCACGCGAAGGAGATCCACCCATGACCGTTGCCACGCAACCAGCCAGCGGCATCGACCGCATCGTCGAGTATCTCGGCGACGAGGCCGACAGCCTTTTGAGCCACACCTGTAAGGGAATTCCAAAGGAGAGTCTGCATGTCCCCGGACCGGATCACGTCGACCGGGTCTTTGGCGGCTCGGATCGGAAGCCACGAGTGCTGGGGAGCCTCGAGCGGCTCCACACCACGGGCCGGTTGGCGGGTACGGGATACGTTTCGATCCTGCCCGTCGACCAGGGGATCGAGCACTCGGGTGCGGCCTCTTTTGCCCCGAATCCGGGTCTGTTCGACCCCGAGAACATCGTCCAGCTGGCGATCGAGGGGGGCTGCAACGCGGTGGCTTCCACCCTCGGGGTGCTGGGGGCGGTGTCGCGCAAGTACGCCCACAAGATCCCCTTTGTGGTCAAGATCAATCACAACGAGCTGCTGACCTACCCCAATCGCTACAAGCAGATCTTGTTCTCCAATGTGGAGCAGGCTTGGGATCTGGGCGCCGCGGCGGTCGGCGCCACGATCTACTTCGGCTCCGAGGACTGTGATCGCGAGCTGGTGGAGATCTCGGAGGCCTTCGCCCAGGCCCACGAGCTGGGGCTGGCCACCATCCTCTGGTGCTATCTGCGCAACCCGGAGTTCAAGAAGGGCGGCACCGACTATCACGCCTCGGCCGACCTCACCGGACAGGCCAACCATCTGGGGGTCACCATCGAGGCGGACATCGTCAAGCAGAAGCAGGC
>SBFI01000153.1 GCA_006227875.1 Acidobacteriota bacterium | reverse complement strand
GAGAGGCCCATGACACGAACCGGAATCGCAGCTCTCTCACTTAGTCCGAGTCGCCAAGCCGCTGGTGTCGAGCGGGCTATCGAGCCGATCGACTCTCGGTACGTGCTCGCGCCATCCACAGCGAAGTAAACTCCTGGTCACCCAGACCGCAGTCGACCGGCGAGGTAGTGGCTGACCGGTGACACGGCTCGAGCGAGCGGAAGAGGGCACGAATAGCCATGAATGACCTCCTCTGGATAATCCCGGCACTCATCGCGGGTATTGCGGCATCGCGTCTTGGTTTGCCGCCCATGGTGGGTTACCTGCTGTGTGGCTTCGTGCTGAATCTCTCCGGCGTGTACGACCACGAACATCTGAGTGCGATCGGCAATCTCGGCGTCACGCTCTTGCTCTTCACCATCGGTCTGAAGCTCGATCTGCGCTCGCTCTTGCGCCCGGTGATCTGGGCGGGAACGACTCTGCACATGGCGATCGTTGTCGCCGTGTTCGGGACCTTGCTCTACTGGACGAGCCTGGCCGGCATCCAGGCCTTTGCCGGCATCGATATCGGCACGGCGATGTTGATCGGGTTCGCGCTGAGCTTCTCCAGCACCGTCTTCGCGGTCAAGACATTGGAGGACAAGGGCGAGTACCAGTCCAGGTACGGCCAGACCGCCATCGGCGTCCTGATCATGCAGGACATCTTCGCGGTCGTGTTCCTGGCCGCATCCACCGGCCAGCTACCGTCGGTCTGGGCACTGGGCCTGCTGGCGCTGATCCCGGCTCGCTACCTGCTGATGCGCCTGCTGAGTCACGCCGGGCATAGCGGCGAACTGCAGGTTCTCTACGGCATCGTGCTGGCCTTTGGCGCCTATATCGTGTTCGATGCCGTGGATGTGAAGGGCGATCTCGGCGCCCTGATCGTCGGCGCCATGCTGGCAGCTCACCCGCTGGCGGGAGATCTTGCCAAGCGCCTGCTGAGTTTCAAGGATTTGTGGCTGGTCGGTTTTTTTCTGAGCATCGGCATGTCGGGCGACCTGAGCCTCTCGACGGTGCTGATCGCTTCGCTCCTGACGGTGCTGGTCGTCTTCAAGGTTGTCTTGTTCTTCGTTTTGTTCACCCGCTTCAAGATGCGCGCGCGAACCGCGACGTTTTCATCGCTGACGCTGGCCAACTACAGCGAGTTCGGGCTGATCGTCGGAACGATCGCGGTGTCCAATGCCTGGCTGACCGAGGACTGGCTGATAACGATCGCCCTAGCACTGACCATGACCATCACCATCGCCGCGCCGATCAACATGCGTGCAGGTCTTATCTACGACCGTTTGCGGCCTACGGCCCGGAGGTTCGAGACAGAGTCCGAGGATGAGCCTCTTGACACCGGCGACGCGAAGATTCTGGTGATCGGTATGGGGCGACTCGGCACGGGTGCGTATGACCAGCTGGCGCCGGGCTACGGCGACGTCCTGATCGGTATTGATAGCGATCCCGACGTCGTCGCCAAGCACGAGGCCGAAGGCCGCAACGTGGTTCGCGCCGACGCGACCGATGACAGAACCTGGGAGAATACGATCGCTTCACCGATTGAAGTCTGGATCCTGGCTTTGAGGGGCCAGCAGGAGAACCTGGGTGTCGTCAAGCGCGTCCGCAAGAACAACCCAGATGCGAGAGTGTTTGCCGTCGCCAGCCACGAGGACGAGGTCGATGAGCTCATTGAGGCCGGCGCGGAAGCAGCGTGGAGTATGTACGCGGAAGCCGGTATCGGCCTGGCTACCGAAGTGATCTCCCGTTACGAGAGCAAGGACGTGGTAGACGGCCGGGAACTCAACCGCCATCCCTGACACGGGGAAATAACAGTAAATTGGTTTTCTGGGTCCCCCCTCCACGCTGAGTTGTGGGGTGCCTCGGGCTATCTGGTCGAGAACCTCGATCTCGTAGGGTGGCCCGTGGGCGAGAGGCTCGGGTTCTTGAGCCGAAAGCTTCAGACTGCGCCGGATCGCCCTGGCGGTGGCGAAGCCTTGCGCCGCTTGCCGCGGGCGGCATTCGCGTAGAAGCCCCAGTAGCGGGTCATCTGCTGGGAGGGCTCGGGGTGGTGGTCGAAACCCGGGCTATGAACTCCAGAATATCGCTGCTGGAGGTCGTGGCGCCAAGGCTGCTACCTTGCGTATAGAATGCGCCGGATTGCCGAGAAATCGACTCGACAGTCTCTGCTCACCCAGCTGGGCGATTACGACAAGAGTTCGAGTGTTCTGGAAGCGAAGTCGTAGTCCGCTTTCTCCGACATCACTTCCATCTCCACCGATAAAGGGGAACAGTAGAAATGAAGGTTCAGCACGTCAGACGGGATTCTTGGGTGGTGGTTGCCGTTGTCGCAGCCATCTTCTTCATGGTGCCCGGCGAGTCGGCTGCGCAATTCGTGGGCGTGCAATACGGTCCGCGTGCTTTTTCCAACGCTCCCAAGGGAACGAACGCTCTGGATCTGAAGGTTGATTTAATGGATATGGGGATCGATCTGGACGGAAGACTGCTCCAGGGGTTGGACAATTCGAGCAAGGCTCTCTATCTCTCCTATACCAACTATTTTGGACTGTTCGGGAAGACAGCATCGGTGCTTTTCGCGCTGCCGCTCGTCGAGATCGAGACCGAGTTGGAAACCTCACAGGGTACGTTCCCGGGGCTCTCCGCCAGCGGTCTGACTGATCCTTTCCTGCAGTTCAATATCGGGCTGGTCGGCAATGAGTCGATGGGTCTCGAGGAGTTTTTTGCGACCGAACCTGGCTTCGGCATGACTCTGCATACCGGTGTGCGACTCCCTTTCGGTGAGTACGATGCCGACTCACCACTGAATCCGGGAGCCAACCGCTTCGAGTTTCGTTTCGGGTTTCCCATGAGCTACACCTGGGGAACACCGACGCAGCAGACGTCGCTGGAACTGTCGCCGATTCTGTATTTCTTTGAAGACAACGACCGTCCTTTCGGCGCCGCAAGGGTGTCCCAGAATGAAGCCCTGCAGATCGAGGCGCACCTGGTTCACGACTTTGTTCCCGCGTTCTGGGGAGCTCTGAACGCTATGCGCGTGTGGGGTGGGGCGACCGAAACGGACGGCATCAAGGGAGACAACGCTCTGAGATATGCGTCGATAGGTGCCAGCCTCGGCGGCCGCCTGTTCAAAAAACTGTCGTATTCGTTCCATTATGGATTCCGATTCGACAGCAAGGACGAGGCCGACGATGGCAGTCTCATAAGAGTTGGTCTGACTTATACCTTTTAATCCCTCGAGCCAGTCGAGATTCCGATAGGAGAATGCTGTGAAGATCACGACCTGTATCTTGGTGGCGATTACGCTTCTCGTTCTCACCGCTCTTGCAGTACAGGCCAGAGAGCGCCCTCTGACCGCGCCTAGAAATCCCTTTGCCGCGGACAGCACCCAGTCGATGCCCCATGGTGATTCTTCGCAGCAGGACACCACCGCGGTCCCCGGGCCGTTGGACGAATCGCGCAAGCTCAGAGACGACGAAATCCTCTATCGCCATCTCGGGCCCGGTTATATCGGTGGATTCACCTCCAGCCCCTATGCCGACGGCAGCCGCGTGTTATGGACCAACGGTGTCAACGGTCTCTACAAGCTCAATGCCGAGACGCTCGAGATCTACGACTACATACCCTCCGCAGCGGCCAGCAGTTGGACGCGAGATCATGCAGAGGATTCGATAGCGGCCCTCGATGAAGACAACAGCCTGGCGGCGCTGCCTTTGGCAATCGAGGATTCCAAGGCCTTGCAGGATCTGAGTGGCATCTATGTCGCTGTGGGTGCCAACAACTGGGCCTACATTGCCGACAAGGACGGCTCAGTAACGGCCTACGGCGATGCAATCGAAGGAGACCCCACCTCGGCGATCGAGATAAAAGCGCGATTCCAGATGCCCCCCGAAGCTGCTGGTTCGACTCTTGGAATGAATATCACCTACGACGGTTGGATCGTGCTGCCAACGACCGACGGCTGGCTCGTCGCGGTCTCCATGGATTTGACTGGGTATCGGATGATTCAGCTGAAGAATCCGACCGGCGAGAGTACCGAGACCCAGCGTGTCGGCTATGGTTGGGTACGGAATTCGCTGGCTCTCGACGAAGACGGGGGCATCTACATCGCCAGCCGAAATCACATGCACAAGGTGGTCTGGGATGGCGATCAGTTCTCGACCGCCGAGCCTGACGGGGCATGGATCTCCGAGTATCTCAACGACCTCGGAGGGGGGACCGGTTCGACCCCCTCACTCATGGGATTCGGAGGCGAGGACCAGTTCGTGGTCATCACCGACGGCAATGAGCTGATGAACGTCGTGCTTTTCTGGCGGAACAAAATCCCGGAGGACTGGGAGCAGCTGCCCGGAGCGCCGTCGCGGCGAATCGCCGGCATGGTACCAGCCAAGATGGGTGAGTTGGATCTCCAAGCCGTGCAGACCGAGCAGTCCGTGGTTGTTGCCGGCTACGGCGCATTCGTCGTGAACAACACCCCGAACAACATTCCCGAGGGTCTGCCACCCAACGGCCACGGCCTCCTGGTCGGCGCTCTGGGCAGCAATCCCATGCATCAACCGTTTGGGGTCCAGAAGATGGAATGGGATCCCGAAACCCGTACCTTCGGTCCCGCCTGGACCAATAAGAAGGTGAGCTCACCGAATGGCGTTCCTTATGTCAGCCTGGGCACCAATCAGGTCTACTTCATCGGGGCACGGGACAATCAGTGGACCCTCGAGGCCCTGGATTGGGATTCGGGGGAGAGCACGTTTCACTATGTTATAGGCGGCCAGCACTTCAACTCCCAATACTCCAGCCCCATACCCGACGAGTACGGCGGCGTCATGTACGGAACCACCTGGGGACGAGCACGCCTGGTGCCTAGGAAGCTCGAATAAGAGGGCGTGTCGGCCCAGCGTCGCCCGCCCCGGCGCGATTCGCCAGAGAATCATTGACGGTTTCGGGCTCCAGGCTCCGGGAGCCCGCAGCGTGTCATCGCCAAAGGGCCCGGCAGAAGATTGCGGCCTCGAAATCCGTCTCTTTCTAGTGATGCCGTGCCCCTGACCGCAAGAACCGGTCGCTCTATGCCTAGAAGTCATGTAGGCAAAAATCTGCTATCATGTATTCATGAGCAAACAACTGACCATCCGTGGGGTGCCCGACGAAGTCGCAAAGCGTCTCGCCGGGCTGGCCCAGGAGCGGGGCCAAAGCCTCAACGCCACGGTGGTGGAGATCCTGGAACAGGCCGTCGGTTTCGAGGAAAGGCGGCAGCGGCTCGAGCGCTACGCGACCTGGAGCGACGAGGACCTGGCCGAGTTCGACGAGGCGCTCGCCGCCCAACGCGTCATCGATGACCACCTCTGGCGATAGGCCCATTCCGCCTGTCGAGCGGCTGGTTCTCGACACCTCGGCCTACTCGCAGCTGCGGCGGGGTCACGAGGCCGTGCTCGATGCGCTGGCCGCAGCCGGAGCGGTGCTGGTGCCGGCGACGGTGCTGGGGGAGCTCGAAGGGGGCTTCGAGCTCGGCAGACGGGCCAAGGAGAACCGCCTGGCGCTCGCCGAGTTTCTGGACGAGCCCTTTGTCGCCATCCTCGACACCACCCCTGCGGTAGCCCGCCGCTATGGACGGATCTTCGCCGAACTGCGCCGCGCCGGCACCCCCATCCCGGTCAACGACATCTGGATCGCGGCGGCCACCCTCGACTGCGGCGGTCACCTGCTGACCTTCGACGAAGACTACCGACGAGTCGCCACGCTGGAGCTCACCCTGCTACCGAGTTGAGGCGCCTGTAACCGATCTCCCCCCAATCGGTTATGACCTCGATTCGCTGTAAATGAAGGACGCCCAGGGCCGAATAGTAAATTGGGTTTTCTGGGTCCCCCCTCGACGCTGAGTTGTGGGGCGTCTCAGGCTATCTGGTCGAGGAACTCCTAGGCCGCTAGATCGACTGGATCGGAATGGACTAGCACCTGATCCTCAACTGGAAAAACGTCTCTCGTGAATTGGGAGTGGACTTTTCGCACGTAGAGCGATAAAGATTAACCGTTCACGCTGAGATGGGCGGACCCGGCTACTGGTCTAAGTAAACGTGTATTCGACAGGTCGTAGTCGACCTTGAGATACCCAGCTAACCACTTTGCCAGCGAGGAGAGGAGAACAACATCATGATGACGCATGTACCACGAAACGATGAACCTGGAGCCAGGGTTACGATGCCGTTGAAGAAGACCAAGAACCGGCTGCCCATCGCGGTAGTCCTGCTGCCGTTGTTGGCGATACTTCTGCCGCTCAGCGCGGCTGCAGACGAACACGGTGACTGCGGCGATCCCTTCACACCGATCTATGAGGTCCAGGGCGATGGAGCGGACAGTCCGTTGCATGGTGAAGTTGTCGTCACCGAAGGAATCGTCACCGTTGATT
>SBFI01000409.1 GCA_006227875.1 Acidobacteriota bacterium | reverse complement strand
TCTTGAGCAGATAACGGGGGTAGAAACGGAAGAAGTGGAGCGGCACGTCCGGACCCAGCTCTTCGACGATCCAGCGGCACATCGCCTGCAGGGTCCCGGGGTCGTCGTTCTTGCCGGGTATCAAAAGGTTGACGATCTCGGTGTGGACACCTCTTTCTTTGAGTCGAGCGAGTGTCGACAGCACCGTCTGCAGATCACCCTCCACCTCCTCCCGGTAAAGCTCCTCGGTGAACCCCTTGAGGTCGATACAGGCGGCATCCAGCGTCTCGCAGATGTCATCGAGAGGCACCCGATTGACAAAGCCCGCCGAGTGCATCAGATGCAGGAGCGGCCCGCCCCGGCAGAGGCGGGCGATATCCAACATGTACTCGATAAAGACGACCGGCTCGACATAGGAGGAGGCGATCGACCGGCAGCCGTAGCTCTCCGCCCGCGCCACGGTTTCGGCCGGTGGTAGGTCGTAGTTGAAGGTCTCCTCCGGTCTCGCCTGCGATGCCTCCCAGTTGAGACAGGATTTGCAGTGGAGGTTGCAGCCGGCACTGGCCACTGACAGGGTCTTTGAGCCCGGCAGCACGTGGAAGAAGGGCTTCTTCTCCACCGGGTCGATGTTTACCGCACAGGGGTTGCCGTAGACCACCGTCCACAGCTCCCCGTCGCTGTTCTCTCGCACTCCACAACGCCCACGCTCGCCGGCCTCGATCCGGCAGCGGTGGGGACAGAGCTCGCACAGGACCGCGCCATCGGTGACCGGTGTGAAGTACGGCGACGGCCGTCGACCAATGAGACCTTTCTTGACCACCGACGCCGACACCGGCGCGGTGAGGGGCGAGCCGGGGAGGAGTCCTGCACCCGCGGTGACCAGCGCACACCGACCGACACCCGAGACGAAATCACGCCGGCTGATGGGCTCTCTCATCGGGCATTTCAACCGAATCGTCCTCAACCCCTGCCGTGCCGTTCGAAGATCTTGCGGTTGGTGACCGACCGCGGGTCGAGATTGGTGAGACCGGCCTCCTCGGCCCAATCCATGGCCTCCAAGAACTCATCGGCATGGAGTCCGCGACCGATCTCTTCGAACTCCGCCGCTCTGTAGGCCACGTGATACTGGGCCATGATGTTGACGTAGGTGGTGGTCGACAGCTCCTCGGCGACCCACCGGGTGAACTCGCGGGTGCCGGCCACCCGGTTGGGCATCACCAGATGTCGGATCATCAACCCGCGAAGGGCCCGGCCCTTGTCGTCCACCGTGTGCTCCCCCACCTGCCGGTTCATCTCCAGGATTGCCTTCTTGGTCACCTCCGGATAGTCCGCCGCCCCGGAGGAGTACTTGGCCGACTGCTCCCCATCCATGAACTTGAGGTCGGGCAGATAGATGTCGACGATGCCGTCGAGCAGTTTCAGGATCTCCACCCGCTCGTAGCCGCTGGTGTTGTAGACCAGGGGAAGCCTGAGACCCCATTTGTAGGCGATCCGCGTGGCGTTGATGATGTGGGGCATGACATGGGTCGGGGTGACCAGATTGATGTTGTGACAGCCGATCTTCTGCAACCGCAGCATCTCTCCCGCCAGGTCCTCGTCTTCGAGCCGATCCCCCAGCCCCTTGTGGGCGATCGGCCAGTTCTGACAGAAGGAACACCGCAGATTGCAGTTGGAGAAAAAGATAGTGCCCGAACCGCCCTCCCCCACCAGCGACACCTCCTCGCCAAAATGAGGGTGGGCGCTGTAGACCATGACCCTGGAGGGCGCCCGGCAGTAGCCTTTTTTTCCCGCCCGCCGGTCGACCCCGCACTGGCGCGGACAGAGGTTGCAGGCCTCCAGAATGTCGAAGGCCTGCTCGATCCGCTTGGCGAGCTTCCCCTCCTGCTCGAGCCGCGCATAGGCGGGTAGCCACTCCTCACTACCGGTGGATGAAGCTGCAAGACGGGTGGGTGGGAGGAGGAGAGTTCCCCCGAGGACAACCGATCCCTTGATGAAATCGCGTCGGGTGCTGTCCATACCGAGGCCTCCACGGTCGTTTCCGGTTCGAGAGCCTCAGCAATCATTTGACACCCGATCCGGACCGGGGTCAAGAAGAATCTGGCCAGAAATCCCGCTGGCGAGCGCTGCCGCTCGAGGACGCGTCACCTCTGGTATATTGACCGCAGCTTCAAGGCAGCAGATTGGCAGTCGCGGCTTTGCGGGGCGGAAGCCTCACTGGAGCCTACTTTCGGACATCTTCGGAGGACAGAAACGCATGAAGATCTTGACTACAGCGGTAATGTTGATCCTCGTCATCACCACGGTTGCGGCAGCAGGTGAGCTCAAGGAAGACCTGGTTACCCTCGAGAAGGCCGGGTGGAAGGCCTGGGCGAAGGGAGACGGCGAATACTTCCGCAAGAACCTGACCGAGGACCATGTACAGGTCGTCGCGGGTGCCGGATGGGTCGTCGGGCGGGAGGCTATCGCCACCGAGATCGCCAAAGGCGCCTGTGACGTCAAGAGCTACGACTTCCACGACATAAAACTCCGCCACCTGGCCAAGGATGTGGCAATCTTGTCCTACACGGCGACTCAGGACGCCACCTGCGAGGGCAACAAGATGCCGGCCAAGGTCTACGCCACCTCGGTCTATGTCAACAAAGATGGAAAATGGCTGGCAGCCAACTACCAGGAGACCCCCGCCGAGTGACGGGGAGTTGACCGGCCGTGGGTAGTCGCTGGTTGTTACTCAGGAAGCCGGCTACCCAGAATCAGGGTTGTGCCCTGCGGAGGCTAATCCGACAGGGCGCGGGCGATCTCCGTTACGTGACGAAGATCGGAGCCACAACAGCCTCCAAAGACGTTGAGCCACGGCATGCGGCGCCTGAGCTCGACGTACTGGCCGCCGAGCTCGACCGGATCTCCATCGTCGAGCGTCTCGCACACGTCGAGCTCGGCGTGGCTCAGCCGTGAGGCATTGCAGCGCATGCCGCGGATGCGGCGGGCCCACTCCGAGTCCTCGAGTACGTGGGAGAAGTGGTCGGGATGGGCGCAATTGACCATGAAATAGGCCGTGGCTGAACCGGTCGCATCATCGACCGCCTCGATCGCCTCACCCAGTGGCTGCCCTGTTGGTAGGTTGCCGTCGGTTTCCACCGTGAACGAAATGACGACCGGCAGCCCGGCCGTGCGAGCGGCGCGCACAAAGCCGATCGCCTCGTCCGACTGGGTAAACGTGGTCGCCGTCACCATGTCGACATCGGTCTCGGCAAGCCAACCGAGCTGCCTGGCGTGGTAGTCCTCCGCCTCGTGCGCGGCCACCTCCGCTTCGGGGGCGTAGCTGTCGCCACGGGGACCAATGATGCCGTTCAGAACGATCGGCTTCGCATTCGAGGAGAACTCGTCACGGAGTCCCGATATAAACGCAATCGAGGCCTCGTTTGCCGCCCGCAGCTCCTGCTCGTCGGCGCCTAAATCACCGGCCCAATGGAGGTGCGCCTTCCAGGTCTGACCGTCGAGAATGAAGCCCGCTTCTGTCGCACCCGCCAGCGCCAGGAAGCCGCGGAAATAGTCCGCTACAACCTGCTGACCGCTCGCATCGGCTAGCAACGTGTGGGCCGCGAACTCCCGAATTTCGATCCCGTGGTTGAATATCAGGTCGGTCTCGATCCCTCCGTCAGCGAGAAAGAGCTCTCCAGACAACTGTGGGAGGTTGTTGCGATATCGACTCATAGGGCGGTCCTCCTTGATCGAGCCTATCCGAATATGGTGTCCCCAACGGGATTCGCTCTAGTGGTGTGAGGGTGGGTGGGGACCGAATCCCGTTGGGTCACAGTGGTTGAGCTAGTCCAAATATGGCGTCCCCAACGGGATTCGAACCCGTGTTGCCAGCTTGAAAGGCTGGAGTCCTAGGCCTGGCTAGACGATGGGGACTGTTGGGGCCGGCTGCCGCCGACCCGAGGGCGGGCGTACTCTAGCACACCTTTTTTCGACACTGGCTCCCGCCGCGCCCCCCATCGCGAGATCGGGTTCAGCCGTGGGTCTCCACCGGAGACAAGGCCGGTCCTGCCGCCAGGGCGATTCCCTTTGCGAAGGCCTCGAGCTCACCCATCTTCTCACCCACGTGCAGTTGGCTATGAGGTGCCAGGTCGAGCTCCGCGAGGGCACTGCCGCCCAGGGCGAGGCTGACGGGTCCGTCGGCAAGATAGCTGACCAGGCGCTTCACTTTCTGCGCGAGAGCTTCACGATCGACGACGGCCGAGACGCTCAGCCAGACCAGCCGTGGGTGGAGCGACTCGACGCCCAGAAGCAGCGAATCGATGGGAGTGTTGGGTCCGAGATTGACCGCCCGCCAGCCTACCGATTCCAGTACGGCCGCAGCCGACATGGTCGGAAGCGTATACGGATCACCCTCCGCGGCCCCCCCGAGCGCGAGCGGCGCCTGCTCGGCCGGCGCAAAGAGACCGCGGATCTGGGTCACGGCGCGGAAGGCGATCTCGGTCGCGCGGTGCTCGCAAAAGATCCCGGTCTCTTCCTCGATCCACAGCTCACCGATCCGCTCCATGGCGGTCCGGAGCGGTCCATCGACGATCTCCGCGACACTCCTCCCGGCGAGATAAAGAGATAGGAGCAGCCCCCTGGCCTCCGCCGCGGCCCCGGCTTTCAGGTAGTCGAACAGGCGTTCAGCCTCGTCTCCACGGGACGGAAGCTCGGCGCCCACCGCAGCCATCTCTCGCAGGCCCAGAAGATCGGGTCGGACCACGACCGAGCGGGACTCGCGGACAAAGCGCACCGCCTCGGAGAGGGCGATCCGACGGTGTCCGCCGGCGGTCTTGGTGGCCTCGATCGCCCCGTCATCCACCCAGCGTTTGATCGAAGACTCGCTGACCCCGATGGCCTTGGCGAGATCACGTGGCGACAGCAGCGGTTTCATGAGCGCGACCCCCTGGATGAAATGACCGAATCTCTTCAACCGAGGTTATTGTCACACGGCCACTGAAATTGCACAACTTACTCATAATTCGCCGAAATAGGTCTGGTCGTAATTGGCCCAAACTGGGTCTTGACAATGCCGATTTGATTGTTTAGAATTTGCACGATTTGAACGAATCCAGTTGGCTTCGTCAACCGTTAAGGCGCAAGAACAGGAACTAGAACAGCCTCTACCATTCCGAAAGGAGAACGCACATGCTCAACAGAGTACTGATTTGGACGATTCTTGTTATTTCACTCAGCAGCTCAATGGCCTTCGCTCAGTCATGGTATGCGGGCGGCTTTGCCGGCTGGAACAACACCGACGACACCGACTTCCTCACCGGGGTGGGAAGGATCGACACCTCCTTCGAGGGTGGCACTATCTTCGGCTTCTCGGGCGGCTACCGTCTCGACAACGGCGTGCGTTTGGAGGGTGAAGTCTCGTGGCGTGATGCCGATGTCGACAAGCACCGGCTGGATGGAACCGGCCTCGACGGCAGCAAGGGCGCGGCCAAGTCCCGCTCCTTCATGGCCAACGCGCTCTACGACTTCAATCGCGACGGCAAGGTAAGGCCCTACATCGGTGCCGGCCTGGGCTGGACCAAGATCGACTACGACCGGTTCGGCGTCGACGCCGTGCCCAATGTGCTCAACGACGACAACGGCGTTTGGGCGTACCAGGGCCTCGCAGGTCTCAGCATCGGTATCGGCGAGAGATGGGAAGTCTTCGGTGAGTACCGCTACTTCAAGGCCCAAGACCCCGAGGTCAAGACCTCCGCGGAGACCGGTTCGGTGACTACCGATATCGGCTACCAGTCACAGGATTTTCTTCTGGGTCTTCGACTCTCCTTCTGACCAAGACCTCCTTCACTGTTCCGGCCGGCCGGTAACACCTCGTAAGTGGGGGTGGCATCGAGCCGGCCAGTTTTTTTGGCCCAACGCCAGCGGAGTGTTCTCGCCCGTCACGCGCCCGGGATCGCGTATCATCCGCGACATGAGAACAAACCATCTGCTGGCTGTGGCCTTGGCGACCGCACTTCTCCTCTCTTGTCAGGCTCCCCCCGGTCGGGAGTCGACAAGCTCCCGCTCATCCACCAACGAGGAGGTCTTTGCGCTCGAACAGCGGATCGAGAGCACTCTCACCACCCTCGAGCAGCAGGGCGAGCTCGAAGCAGCCCTCGAGGACTACCAGGCGGTGGAGCAAGATCTCCTGGCGCTCGGCCTGGAATCCGGCGATCCCGCCTTTGCCGAGCAACAGCGGGTGCTCGCCTACTCGCTGCTCCGACAGGGCAACATGCTGCGCCAGCTCGGGCGCACAGAGGAGGCCAAGCTTCTGAGCGAGCGCGAGATTGAAGCCGCCCGCGCCTCGGGTGACCAGATCGCGCTGGCCCGGACTCTGATGTCCTACGGCTCGACGGCTATCGCCACCGGCGACCTCGAAGGCGGTTTGGAACTGCTGGAGGAGGCCCGGACAGAGTTCGAAGGTGGCGACAGCTACGACCACAAGCAGGGGCTGGGCTGGTACTGGATATTGCAGGCCGATCTGGCCGCCGCCGGGCTGGTCGAGGCCGCTCCGGAGGAGGTCATCGCTGCAGCCGACAAGGCGCTCGAGATCCTGATGCCGATCGAGAACTGGCCAGGCGTGGCACGCGCCTATGGTGTTCGCGCCCAGGCGCTGGAGAAGCTTGGTCGCAACGAGGACGCTCTAGCCGACTGGGAGAGTCAGCTCCACTACGAAGAGATGACCGGCGCCGGCAATCCCGGCTGATCCGGAGCAGCACCCTACCCTTCCCGCCATGCACGCCACCATCGCCCTTACCGGGCTTTTTGTCGTCTTGGTGCTCTGCTCCGAGGCGACAGGCCGCCAGTGGGGGCGTCGAGCCTTCAAGCCCCTGGCATCGATCGGGTTTGTTCTCTGTGCCCTGCTCGCCGGCGCGACATCGACACACTATGGCCGTTGGATCCTGAGCGGCCTGGTTCTCTGCCTGCTCGGGGATCTGTTTCTGCTTTCGCGCGAGGTGCGGCCTTTCAGAGCCGGGCTCTTCAGCTTTCTCCTTGGCCACGTCGCCTATGCCACGGCTTTTGTCGTTCGTGGGGTCGATTGGCTCTGGGCGGCCTCCGCGGCGCTTATTCTCGTCGCCATCGCGCTGCCGGTCGGCCGCTGGCTTCTCCCGTACGTCGGCGCGGCGATGAAGCTACCGGTCATGGCCTACATAGCGGTGATCTCACTCATGGTGGCCCTGGGGGCAGGCGCCTTTGGCGCCAACCGGCTGCCGATCCTGCTGATCGCCCCCGTCGCCTTCTACCTCTCCGACCTGGCAGTGGCGCGCGACCGTTTTGTCAAAAAGTCGTTTGTCAATCGACTCTGGGGTCTACCCCTCTACTACATGGCCCAGCTGTTGTTCGCCATCAGCGTGGGGGCGGCTTAGCCGCCGATCCGCCGCACCGTGGCGCCACCGGAGACCTCCACCAGGGGATTCCCGTAGTACTCGAGCACCGCCGCTCCCGTCACCTGTCCCTCCAGGCGATCGCTGACCCGCACCACCGCCGAGCTGGCGCCGGAGATGTCGACCGTGGCGTACCGGCAGGACAGAGCCGCTGAGTCGTAGCGCGACGCCCCCGAGACCGCTACCAGCTGGCGCTGGGCAGTCCCCGCAAGCACCGCCGCCGAAGCCCCACTGAGGCTCACCTCGAGATAACTGGTATCGAGGCCGCTCGCCTCGACCTGTGTGGCACCGGACAGGGAGATCCTGTCGAGCTCCCTGACGGTCAGCCGATAGACGATCCCCTGGGTGGTATTGATCTGGGTGTTGGGTTGGATACCCAGGATCAAGAGGTCACCGACGATCTCCACGGTGAGCAGCGGCAGGATGTTCTCCTCGGCGGTGACGGTCAAGGACTCACTCCCGGTCTGCTCGATGATCAACAACCCGACGCCGGAGATGGAGACGCCGCTGATGCCGCTGACCGACCGCGTCTCGGTAACCGTTACTCCCGATCCCTGGACGATGGCACCGGGCCCGGTGATGGTGGTGCTCCCTCCCCCACTGCCACCACCGCAGGCCAGAACACCCAATACTGCTGCAAGTAGTAGACCCGAGCGGGCAAGCCTCCGGCCCCTTGCTGATCGTGAAAACTGTCCACGAGCTCTCATCTTTCGGCCTCCTTCCGCTTGTGGCTCGTCAGAGCCCTCCTCAATCGCAGAACGCGACTTTGGCGGTTGGAGTCCGCAGCCACCGGATTGTGGATATCGCCATTGAGAAATCGGCTCGAGCGCGCCATGATCCGTAAGGTCACCGAACCACGCTTTGACCGCTCCGGACGGGGAACCTGAAATGACGACGACAGATCGCAGCCATCGACGGACACCGGGCAACTGGCGACTGACTACCGGATTGCATTTGCTGGTGCTGGCGGCCCTGTTAACCGCCGGTTGCTTTGGCGCCAAGGCCGAGCTCAAACGCCGCGGAATCAACATCGACGCGGACGAGCTGGTGGCCCGGGCCACCAGCGGCGATGCCGAGGTGGTCGGGCTGCTGCTCAAGGCCGGGGTGGCGGTCGACGGACTCAACACCCACGGCTCCACGGCCCTGTTGGCGGCCGGTGAGGTCGGCAGCGTCCCGGTGGCGAGCGCTTTGCTCGCCGCCGGCGCCAATCCCAATCTGAGCCCACCGAGCCTCGGCGGGTTGCCGCTCGCCTCCGCCGCTGGCCAGGGACACCGGGAGTTTGTCGCCCTGCTGCTCGAGAAGGGCGCCAAGCTGGAGTTGAAGGCCGGGGCGCAGGAAATGACGCCTCTGGCGATGGCAGCGTTTGGCGGGCATGAAGAGATCGTCACCGATCTGCTCGCGGCCGGTGCCGACATCAACGCCACCGACGCCGCCGGCTGGACACCGCTTCACCACGCGGTGCGCGAAGGCGACGCCGAGGTGATCCAGCTGCTGCTGGAAGCCGGGGCCGACCCGCAAGTAGTGGACAACGACGGCTGGAGTCCATGGGAGATCGCCAAGAGTGCCGGCAACTGGACAATCGCCACCCAGCTCGAGGACCACATGGCCGAGACCGCGCGGCAAAAGAGAGCGCCGGGCTCGGTGCGCTCGCCTTTGGCCATGCCCCCCGACTGGCTTCTCTTCGACCCCTTCGAGGAGGACTCGTCCTTCTGGCCCGAGCACACCACCTTCTCCACCACCGGAGACCCACCCGGGAGCTACCGGATCCTGCTGCGCTCACCCAGAGCCGAAGAGGCCCAGGTCTTCTTGATCCTGAGCCGCTCCGGTCCCTGGTGGGACCGCTACCGCGACACCGTCAACGAGTTGGAGAGCTCACCCCAGCTCGAGGACAGACGTGTCTACACCATCAAGAGCGTCGATGGGGTGACCTTCAAGCTACGCCGTTATCAGTTGGGCAAGGGCGCGGTGGGCGATCAGCGAGTAGTTCGCCTTCTGGGTCTCGGCGAGACCCACGACGGTCAAATCCTGATCGTGGACGGCGGCGGCAGCCCGGATGCCGAAGGGATCGACCGCATCGACGGCCTACTGAGCCACTCACGCATCCTCGACGGTATCGGCGCCCCGGGTGCCCTTTAACCGCTCGTAGGTTTGCGGCCCGCCCCTGCCGCAGTCTCCAAGACCCGATCACACGTAGGCGAAGAGTAGAATCGCCGCATGGCTGGCGCCATTCAAGTGTTCGGTCTGGGGCAGTGCTGTATCGATTACCTGGGTCGCATCGAGAGCTTTCCACCCCCGGACAGCAAGTGTGAGTTTTCCGGTCTGGTGGTACAGGGTGGCGGACCAGTGGCGACCGCCCTCGTGGCTCTGGCCCGCTGGGGGTCATCTTGTGCGATCGCCGGTGTGGTTGGAGATGACGACTTCGGTTCCCTGATCCGGCAGGAGCTCGAGCAAGAGGGGATCGACATCGAGGGTCTCCGCGTAAGAGAGGATCGCGACTCACAGTTCTCATTTGTCGTTGCCGAGCCGGGTCTCGGGAGGCGAACGCTTTTCTGGCGACGCCCGACCGGATCACCACCAACCGCCGACGAGGTCGACCACGATCTGCTTCGCCGATCCGAGGTCTTCTACACCGATGGCATCTTTCCCGAGGCCAGCCTGGCCGCGGCGAAAACGGCAAAGGATGCGGGTGTGCAGGTCGTCGTCGATGCCGGCTCGTTGCGTGAGGGAAGGCTGGAGCTCGCCAGCCTGAGCCATCACTTCATCACCGGTGAGGATTTCGCCAGTTCATTTGCGAAAGGCGTATACCCGATCGAGGTCTGCCATCGGCTCGCCGAGATGGGTCCGACTGTCGTCGGCGTTACGCTGGGCGAACGGGGTTACGTGGCGGTCGCCGAAGGGATCGAGATCGAGCGGCCGGCCTACCCGGTAGAGGCGGTCGACACCACCGGCTGCGGCGACATCTTTCACGCCGGCTACACCTACGGTCTCTTGCGTGGCTGGAACGTCGAAAAACGACTCGACTTCGGCGCCTGGGCAGCGTCGAGAGTGGCCCTGAAGCTCGGTGGCCGCACCGCTATCCCGGCACCCGAGGAGTGGAGCGGACTCAATCCGACGAAGCCGTCGGGATAGCGTGCCCGAGGGCGAGCTGGAGAATTCTCTCCTGGGTGGCCTCGGCCCGCGGCACGATCCCCTGCAAGGCCCCCTCGTGCATCACCGCCACCCGATCGGCCAACCCGAGCAGCTCGGGCATCTCACTCGAGATCAGTACCACGGCCACCCCTTGCTCGACCAGCTCGCCGATGAGCTCGTAGATCTCCGCCTTGGCTCCCACATCGATACCACGGGTGGGCTCGTCGAACAGCAGCACCCGGCAGCGGGCTGCAAGCCAGCGCGCCAATACCACCTTCTGTTGGTTCCCGCCGGATAGGTTCTCCGCTTCCTGATCCAGGGAGGCGGCACGAATACCGAGCCTGTCGACCATGGTTCCCGCCCGCTCACTCTCGGCCCCGAGATCGATCACACCGAGGCGGGCGAAGTCGTCCAGCGTCGTCAAGGTGATGTTTTCGGTAACCGAGCGCTTGAGCAGCAGTCCCTGCAGCTTGCGATCTTCGGTGAGGAAACCCAGGCCCGCCGCAATGGACGCGGACGGTTGCTGTCCGGGAAGATCTCGGCCGGTCACGCTCACGGTACCGGTATCCGTGGGGTCGGCGCCAAAGATGGCTCGGGCCAGCTCGGTTCGTCCCGAGCCCATCAGGCCGGCCACACCAAGGATCTCACCCGAGCCGACCGAGAAGGTCGTGGGCGAGAGCACTCCTTCCCGACCGAGGCCGTCCACCTCGAGAGACGGTTCCCCGATCGCTACTTCGCGCTTGGGGATCTGCTCGGCGATGGTGCGGCCCACCATCAGATTGATGAGCTCGCCGACATCGGTCTTCTCCACTTCGCGTGTCCCCACCGTTTGGCCGTCGCGCATGACGGTCACCCGGTCACCGATGGCAAAGATCTCTCTCAACCGATGCGAGATGTAGATGACAGGCACTCCGGTGCGGCACAGCGAGCGGACGACCTCGAATAGCGCTTCGATCTCGCTGCGGGATAGCGCCGCTGTCGGCTCGTCCATGACCAACAGTCGGATCCTCTGGCGCAACGCCCCCGCTATCTCCACCAGCTGCTGCTCGGCCACCGACAGGCCG
>SBFI01000023.1 GCA_006227875.1 Acidobacteriota bacterium | reverse complement strand
CGGCCTCGAGATCGACCGGGCGGTCGAAGTAGAGCGCCGAGGCACGGAGACGATCGAGATGTCGATCGAGCAGGAAGAGGCCTGTCTCGGGCTCGCACAACAGTGTCTCGAGCAGCGAGAACTCGGGCTCGACCTGGGTCAGCACCAGGGTCTTGGTGCGGCACTCGCGGTACTCGTCGGCCGCCACCGAATCCCAGACGATGCCGCCCCCGGCTCCGTACTCGGCGATCCCGGCCCGGCGGTCGATTTGGACGGTACGAATGGCGACGTTGAAGTGGGCCTGGCGTTCGGGGCCCACACAGCCGACGGCCCCCGTGTAGACACCCCGCGGCTCTTGTTCGAGCTGGTGGATGAGCTCCATCGTGCGCACCTTTGGGGCGCCGGTGATCGAAGCGCAGGGGAAAAGCGCGGTAAAGATCTCGGCAAGCGACGCCTCGGTGCGAGCCTCGACCGTCGAGGTGAGCTGGTGGATCGAAGGGTACCTCTCGAGCTCGAAGAGGCTGGTGACCTCTACGCTCCCGGGTCGGGCGATGCGACCGAGATCGTTGCGCACCATGTCGACGATCATCAGGTTTTCGGCGCGATTCTTGGCCGAGTGCCGCAACCACTCACCCCGCCGCTGGTCTTCTTCCGGATATCGACCACGGGGTGCCGTGCCCTTCATCGGCCGGCAGACGATCCGCCCGCCATCCCGGTGGAAGAAGAGCTCCGGCGAGCTCGAACAGATCGCCCACCGATCTCCGGTGTCGACAAAGGCCGATCGTGGAGAGCGTTGGGCCCGGGCAAGGGCGGTGAAGAGACTCCCGGCGTCTCCAGCGAAGTCGGCCCACAGTCGCATGGTGTAGTTGACCTGGTAGGTGTCGCCGGCGGCGATCCAGCGGTGGATCGACTCGACCGCCCGCTCGTAGTCGGCGGCCGAGATCGAAGCTTTCCAGTCGGAGAGCGAGTAGGCCGCGGCTCGGGGCGGCTCCGGGTCGAGGGGGTGCCAGTCGCGGAAGAGCGCCAACCAGGCCAGGGGCAGCTCGCCGGGGGAGCCGGTGACAAAGGCCCTGTCAAAGGCCGGGGCGGCCTCGTAGCTGACAAAGCCGGCCGCCCACAGACCCTGGCCGTTGGCCCGGTCGACTCTCTCGAGGAGCGGTACGACCTCTTCCATCTTGCGGGCCTGGAGGACCTCGACCGGCTGCTGGAAGAGGCGCCACTCGAGGCGCCCGTCGGCCGCCGGCACCCGCAAGACAATTCTGGGAGCTGGTGTCATCTTCTCGTGGAGATCGTCGGTTGGGGTCATTGTACTGCCAGCGGCGGGTGGTCGGGCTGCTATGCTCTCGGTCCGAATCGATGCCCAGAATCACCAAGGTCTACACCCGCACCGGCGACGACGGCACCACCGCTCTGGGAGGGGGTCAGCGGATTCCCAAGGACGCTTTGCGCATCGCCGTCTACGGAACCGTGGATGAGCTCAACTCACACCTTGGCGTGGCCCTGGCCGCCGGCGTCGACGAGGCGCTCGCCGAAGACCTGCTCCGGATCCAGAACGAGCTCTTCCATCTCGGCTCGGATCTGTGTGTGCTGGAGGAGGACAAGGAGCGGCTGCCGGTGCCGCGGGTGGAGCAGCGGCACGTCGAGGCGCTCGAAGAGCTCATCGACCGGCTGTCGGCCGAGCTCGAGCCACTCCAGAACTTCGTGCTGCCCGGTGGAGCCGCGGCCGCGGTCCAACTCCACGTGGCCCGAACCGTCTGCCGGCGCGCCGAGAGACAGCTGGTGGCGCTCGCCGCCGTCGAGGCGGTCGGCGAGCACACCGTCCCCTACCTCAATCGCCTCTCCGATGGCCTGTTCGTCATGGCCCGCTTCGAGAACAAGCGCAAGGGTGTGCCGGATGTGCTTTGGGATAGCCGAGCCTAAGACCACCCACCCGGGAATGACGCAGTGATCGCGAGCCTTCGGCTCGCTCGCAGTGACGCAGTGGAGCGCTCGAGCGAGATTTACGGCCCCACTGCGAGCGGTCCGGAGGACCGCGGCCACTGCGTCACTGCGTTAATCCCGGGAGGGTGGGGGGGACTTACGCGATCGTCTCGCGCATCACTTCTTCGATGGTGGTGGCGCCGTCGCGGATCTTCTGCAGACCACTGAGACGGAGCGTGATCATGCCGTTCTCTTTGGCCTTGTCGCGGAGCTCGGCGGCGCTGGCACCCGAGAGGATCAGCTCTCTGAGCTCCTCGTCAATGGCCATGACTTCGAACAGACCCAGCCGGCCGCGGTAGCCGGTGCCGGTACAGCGCTCGCACCCCTTGCCCTTGAAGAGCTTGAGGGTCTTGATCTCTTCCTTGGCGAAACCGATGTTCTCCAAGGCCTGGGGCGGGATCTCGAGGGGCTCCTTGCAGTTGTTGCAGATGCGACGCACCAGCCGCTGGGCGACGATCAGATGAACCGAGCTGGCCACCAGGAAGGGCTCGATGCCCATGTTCATCAAGCGGTTGATCGACGAGGGGGCATCGTTGGTGTGCAGGGTTGAAAGCACCAGGTGACCGGTCAGGGCGGCCTTGATCGCTACCTCTGCGGTCTCGAAGTCTCGCACCTCACCCACCAGGATGATGTTGGGGTCCTGGCGGAGAAATGATCTCAGCGCGGCGGCGAAGTTGAGACCGATCTGCTCCTTCATCTGCACCTGGTTGATACCCACCAAGTTGAACTCCACCGGGTCCTCCGCGGTCATGATGTTGGTCTCGGGGCTGTTGATCCGCGAGATCGCCGAATAGAGGGTCTGGGTCTTGCCCGAGCCCGTGGGACCGGTCACCAGCACCATGCCGTAGGGACGGAAGATGGCCTGCTCGAAGTTGCGCAGCGACTCGGTCTCGAATCCCAGCTTGGTCATGTCGAGCATCAGGTTGTCTTTGTCGAGCAGCCGCAGAACGACCTTCTCGCCAAAGATGGTAGGCAGCACCGAGACGCGGTAGTCGAGGTCCTTGACCCGACCGGCAAAGCGGGTCTTGATCTTGATCCGGCCATCCTGGGGCAGACGCTTCTCGGCGATATCGAGCCGGGCCATGATCTTGACTCGGCTGGTGATCGCCTCTCGTAGCTTGAGCGGCGGCCTCATGACCTCGTAGAGAATGCCGTCGATCCGGTAGCGGACACGGTACTCCTTCTCGTAGGGCTCGATGTGGATGTCGGAGGCGGCCCGCTTGATGGCGTCGGTGAGGATGATGTTGACCAGCCGGACGACGGGCGCCTCCTCCGACTGAGCTTGAATGTTCTCGAGATCGAGCTCCTCTTCGTCGTCGAGAACCTCGAGGTCGGCCTCATCGGGATCCGCCAGATCCTCCATCACTTTCTTGAGCTCGATCGAGTGGGTGGAGCCGTAGTAGTCGTCGATCGCCTTGCGCAGAGAGGAGTCGGACGCCACCACCGGCTCGACGTTGTAACCGGTCATGAACTTGATGTCGTCCATGGCGAAGACGTTGGTCGGATCGACCATGGCGATGGTGAGCTTCGCCCCCGCTTTTGAGACCGGGATGATCGTGTACTTACGGGCGACGTCGGGCGGGATGACTTTGATGATCCCTTCGTCGACCTCGACTTCGCTCAGGTTGATGGCCGGCACACCGTAGCGCTGAGACAGAAACTCGACGAGCTCCTCGTCCTCGATAAAGCCGAGCTTGACGAGGTGCGTACCGAGCCGCCCGCCCTCTTTTTGCTGCGCGGTGAGAGCGTCCTGCAGCTGTTCCTGCGTGATCTTGCCGGCCTTGACTAGCAGTTCGCCGATTCGACTCAACCGAAGCCCCTTGTCATCACTCCTGGATTTACGATCATAGCTACCCGGCCCCAGGCCAAGACGGGTGCAGGTGAGAACCTGTTCGATGACCCGTTGTCATCCTGGGTACCGCGCCGGGAGTGTAGCAATCGCCTCAAAAAAGGGTCAATGTAGTACATCACTTAGTGGTTTTGGCCCGCTGCCCGTTGCCTATCCGGAGAGCAGCTCGCGGGCTCGCTCGGCCACCAGATCGGGGTGCAGATTGTGGAGGCAGGGCCTGGTCACGGAGCGTCTCTGGTGGCAGAAACTGCAGGGTTGCGGGTGCCAGAGGGCCCGATTCGGCTGGCCGTAGGGTCCGTTGCGCTCGGGTGCGGTGGGTCCCATGAGACAGAGCACCGAGCGGTCGAGGGCCCGGGCCAGGTGAAGGGGGCCGGTGTCGCCCCCGATCACCAGCTCGGCCCGTCTCAGCACCGCGGCCAGAGCGTCGAGCCCGGGAAGAGACAGCACCCGGGCCGATCGCTGGCTGGCGGCGACCACTTCTCGCGCCAGGGGCTCTTCGCCGGGTCCGGGGAGGACCCAGCTCGGGATGCCGGGATCGAC
>SBFI01000180.1 GCA_006227875.1 Acidobacteriota bacterium | reverse complement strand
GAGGTGGAGGAGCTGATCAAGCTCCAGCGTCAGGATCCGTCGCTGTTGCGCAAGCTGCGGCGGGCGATGCAGTGGGGCGAGGAGATCCGGTCGGTGCTGACCTCGACGATCCGTCTGTGGGCGTTGGCGGAGGAGCGGGAGGACACGTCGCCGTTTCTGCACGGGTTTACACCACCGCTGTATCTGGCACCGCTGGAGGACGAGGAGGCAAGATCACTGCTGCGTCAGGAGCAGCTGGCGGCCGAAGCTCGACCATCGATAAGTGATGAAGTGATCGAAGAGATCCGGAGCCGCTGTGACAACCATCCCTATTTGCTGCAGCTGGTGGCGAAGCGATATGTCGATACGGGAGAGCTGGAGGAGGCTCTGGAGGAGGTGGCGGCCGACGACATGGTGAGTCACTTCTTCGCGGTCGACTACGAGATGTTGTCGGCCAACGAGCAGGGGATACTACGGACGATCGCGGCGGAGTCGGCGGCCTCGAGCGGCTCGTTGGAAGAGCGTCTGTCGCTGGACAAGAACCTGCTGACCGGTGGTCTGCTGCGGCTGGAGAGTCTGGGTTTTATCCGCCGGGCCAAAGAGCGCAGGTTCGAGCTTCGAAACCACTTCTTCCGAAAATGGCTCCGCCGCGCGGAGCGAGAAGATAGCCCTACCTCCGACGCCGATCTCTCCGACCTGTCACAGCGGATTACCAGCTTGCTCACCGACCTCGAAGAGGACGAGAGCGGTCACAAGCCCACCCCACAAGAGCTTCTCGACCTCGTCTATGACGAGCTACACGATCTCGCTGGTCGCTACATGAGCCGCGAGCGACGCAATCACACCCTGCAACCGACCGCTCTGGTCCACGAGGCCTATCTCAAGCTGGTGGATCAGACGCGGGTCAGCTGGCAGGGTCGCACCCACTTCCTCGCTGTCGGTGCGCAGCTGATGCGCCGCATCCTCATCGACCACGCCCGCGGACACCGACGCGCCAAACGGGGGGGCGACTGGCTGCGAGTGACCTTTCTCGACGGCCTCCTGGCATCGCCCGAGGGTGATCTCAGCGCCGAGCAGCTGATGGACCTGGATCGGGCCCTCGAGGAGCTGGCAGCCATCGACGAGCGCCAGGCGAGGGTCGTGGAGCTGCGCTTCTTTGGCGGTCTCAACGTGGCCGAAGTAGCCGCCACACTCGGTGTTTCCAAAAGGACCGTGGAGACCGACTGGTCCCGAGCCAGGGACTGGCTCAAGCAGCACTTTGCGGCCGGCTAGCGGCCGGTCAGCGTCCTCTGACGATTGTTCGGAAAAAATGGGCCGGGGAATAGCCCCGGCCCGGCCGCCGTGTGCGATGACACCGGCTCTGCTCGTCTCAAAAGCTGTAGACAAAGCCAAAGGTGACGATCAGCGGATCGTAGCCGATAGTCGTGCGGTCACCCTCCTCGTCGGTCGTATCGACATCGGTGTCGATGTACCGAAGGGTACCCGCGAATCCCCAATTGCCTTGCCCAAGGGGAACATCGAGGCCAATCAGACCGCCCCAGGTGAAATCGTTGTCGATATTGATGTGAACCTGGTCCTCGACCACCATGACCGAACCGTCGACCGGTATCTCGGCTCTCAGGCGGAGGTTGAGATCGTCGTAGAGCACGTAAGCGAAAAACGCGCCGACGTAGAAGTCCACTTTGGCCTTGGGCGTCAGATGCACGTTGACACCGGCGGTCAGGGGTCTGAAGGCGGGATTGTCGGAAGTACCGACCGAGAACACGGGAACCGTGGAGTCGAGCTCGACATTGATATCGGGAGCGGCCGTCAATGCCCCGAAATCGATCCCCCAGCGTGGCGAGATCTGGTACTCGGCGTCGAAACCGAAGCCGAAGGCGCCATCTGAAGTAACCCGTACGGTTTCCCCGGCGGACGTCTGTGTCCAATCGACGTCGGGCTCGACCCAGGCGCCAAACCCGCGGAGATGCCACTCACCGGCCGCGGTCGCGGGAGATGCGAACCCCGCGAGTAGCACCAGAGCGGCGACAAGGCCGAGGATGGATGGTGTGCTTCTCTTCTTCATCGATCGCTCCTCTCTCTTCGTGCCGGACCGATGCCTCTCCCACCCGGGATCTTCTCAAGGCCTCGACGGGCATCGAACGGCTCGATTCGTGTTGCTCGAGGCCTCCTTCTCCCTTGAACGCGACGTTGCTTCACGAAGTCCGCAGCTGGCCGGCGAGGCTCGACGAACCTGGGAAAAGCACCCAAGACCATCAGCGTCTGTCAACAGGGCGGTCTGGGCTAACCGGTCGGAGTGTGGCTCTCGATCGACAGCAGGGCCTGCCGCAGCTCACCGGCGGTCGAGTAGCGTCCAGCCGGCTCCTTGCGCAGACAGCGGGCGATGACCGAAGCCAGCTGAGCCGACACCCCGGGCTCGAGCTCGCGGGGGTCGGGCGCCGGCACCGAGCGGTGCATCTCCAGGATTTCGACCACAGTCTCACCCTCGAAGGGCCGCCTGCCGGTGGCCATCTCGAACAGCACCACGCCGAGAGCGTAGATGTCGGAGCGCTCGTCGAGCGGTAGCATGGAGGCCTGCTCAGGCGAGACGTAGTTGGGGGTGCCCAGAAACATCCCTGCGGTCGTGATCCCCGGCCCCTCCGTCAGTCGCGCCAGACCGAAGTCGGTGACCAACGGCTCGCGTCGGGAATCCAAAAGAATGTTCTGTGGCTTGATATCTCGGTGCAAGACCCGGTGGCCATGCGCGGTCTCCAGAGCGGAGGCGATCTTCTGCCCGATCGACGCCACCTGCGCCGCGGGAAGAGGAGCCTCGTCCGCAATCAGCTCGTCCAGAGTCGAACCTTCGACCCACTGCATGGTCAGGAACTTTTTGCCGTCGTATTCACCCAGATGGTAGACGCGGAGGATGTTGGGATGACCAAGGTCACGGGAGAGCACGATCTCCTGGCGGAAGCGCTCCAGGATGTTGTCGTTGAAGGCGTACTCGGGCCGCAAGAGCTTGATGGCGACGGGAGCCTTGAGCAGGCGATCGTAGGCCTTGTAGACCAGGCCGGTGGCGCCCTCCCCAGCCCGCCGCAGCAGCTCGTAGCGATCCTCGATGACTCCTAGCTCGGAGACCTGCGGTTCTGTCAACAGGTTGTCCTCCGGGCCCCGCGGTGCGGCGACCGAGGGCGACCTACCTTTGTTTGCCTCCGGCGCAGGCAGATCCGCGAGCCAGCGTCTGAAGAAGTGGTTTCTGAGCTCGAATCTTCGCTCTTCGGCACGGCGGATGAATCCCAGGCTTTCCAGCCGGAGCAGACCACCGGTCAGCTGGCTTTTGTCCAGCGACAGACGCTCCTCCAACGAGCCGCTCGAGGCCGCCGACTCCGCCGCGATCGTACGCAGGATACCCTGCTCGCTCGCCGACAACATCTCGTAATCTACCGCAAAGAAGTGACTCACCATGTCGTCGGCCGCCACCTGCTCGAGCGCCTCCTCGAGATCACCCGTCTCCATATAGCGCTTGCCCACCAGCTGTAGTAGATAGGGGTGGTTGTCACATCGACTCCGGATCTCCTCGACCACCTCCTCCTCGAGCACCGGTCGCGCCTCTGCCGCCAGATGCTCCTGACGCAGCAGCGACCTTGCTTCCTCGTCCTCCAGCGTCGGCAGATAGAGTGGTGGTGTAAACCCGTGCAGCGCTCCTCCGCCAACGCCCACAGACGGATCGTCGAGGTCAGTACCGACCGGATCTCCTCGCCCCACTGCATCGCCCGCCGCAGCTTGCGCAACAGTGACGGATCCTGACGCTGGAGCTTGATCAGCTCCTCCACCTCGTCGCACAACAGCAGCAGCTTCAACCCCTTGGAGCGCAGACGCCTTCGCAGACTCCCCAGCGAGGCGAATAGATCACCCGGCTCGATCTTTTCCAGATCGACACCCACCTCCGCCAATCGCTCCTCGGCGTCGAGTACCGCATCGTGGAACCCGAGATGCAGCTCCTCCGGGTCGGCCGAGCCCTGGAAGTCCCAGAACAGCGGTAGATAGCCGCGCTCCGGCGACTCCACCGCCAGGTGCTCCAGCTGCTTGAGAAGAGAGGTCTTGCCCACCCGGCGGGTCCCCAGAAGCCAGACGCTGTCCCGCGGGCCCTCCAGAATCTCCGTCAGCTGGACTGTGCGCCCGTAGAACCGGTCGCTGCGGACCCACTGACCCACGACATAGGGGACGGCCGCCGACCTTGTCATGCCGCCTCGGACCTCCCCAGCGCCTCCAGATCCTGAAGGGTGATGGTGCGCCGATCCTCCTCATAGGCACGATTAACCAGGGCAATACAGAGCTTCTGGATCAGATAGGGCCTGCTTCCGGTCAGCGAGATGATCTTGTCGACCACTCCATCTTCGAGCTTGAGAACCCCTTGGATGGGCCGTTCGATGAGCTCGCGGGCTTCCTTCTTCTGCAACACATCGAGCTTGATCTCCTCGAAGAAGTTGTACCAGGGGCTGCCCTCCAACTCCCAGTGTTTCTTGATTTGCACCCCGGAGACGACCGACACCAGGCTATCCGCAAAGCTCTTCATGAACAGACTACGGAGCCGCTGATTTACCTTGGGGTCGTAGTCGTTTAGCTCGTCGACTTCGTCGATCAGCAACACCACCTTTATCTGTTTCGAGCTCTTCTGGCGCAATACTCTGAGGACCGCTCGCAGATCGCCGACAAAGTCCCGGTAGGTGTAGTTGGCAGGATCGGCAAGGTCTGTGCCCGGCTGCAAGCCACCCAGCACCGGCGTCAGCTCCTGGAAGATGTCCTCCGCCAGCACGGCAAAGAATCTCTCTTCGGGCGTCCCCTGGAGATCGACATAAACCGGAAAAAAATCGTAGTCCGGGTCCTCGAGCAGCTCCAGGCGCCGCTTGAGCTGGTGCAGAAGCGAGGTCTTGCCGATCCGTCGCTCGCCATAGACCAGGAGACTGTTGTTGTGAACCGTCTGCAGAATCCTGTTGATCAGGTTCTGACGCCCCACGAAGAGCTCCTCGTCCAGGACCGGCGCCCCCGCCACGTAGGGGTTGAAACGGCGTCGGCGCAACCGAGTCCGACGTCGAACGCGGCCGCCGACGATAGTTGTCACCAACAGGAGCAGAGCCGCCACGAGCAGGGTGTAGAACCAGGGGGCGCGAAAGAACGGCCTGGTGTAGAGAACGGTGTACTCGCTGCTGGCGCTGAGCTCATCAGAGTCTCTGGCCACCAGCCGAAAGGTCGCCGCGCCTGGTTCCAGCCGGGTGGCCAGGCTGAATTCGGTGAGATAGAAGTCCCCAAGAGGCTGATTGCTGGTCTGGCTCTCCAATTCCTTGTCGCTGCCGTCGTAGAAGGCGATGACCACCGGGGAGTTGTCGATCACGACCCCACTGAGACGAAACTGCGCACCGCTCACGACCTGCAGGCGGGAGCCGTCTTCCTGCTCCTCCCTGAAGTCGGCAAAGCGAATGGCGGGGGGAATGTTGCCCGCCGTTCCGGTTCCCAGCAGTCTCTGGCTGATCTGTTGGTAGGCCCGACCGACAATGCCGAGGGCTACGGTGTTGCCGGGATCCAGGGCCAGAGCCCGGTTGGCGGCCGCCAGCGACTCTTCGAAACGAGCCTCCGAAAAGCTCTTCTCCGCCGCAGCGAGCTCCTCGGTAATCTTCGCCAGGTTGGCGTCCTCCCGCTCTGCCTGCGCCTGCGCAGCGAGCACTCTGTCCTGAATATCCAGGGCCCGACGGTTGGACGGGTCCCGCGCGATGACGGTCTGCAGCCGGTCGAGGGCCTCGCCCAGCAGCCCCCTGCCCTCCAGATCCTCGGCTTCGGCGAGCGAACGTTCGATCAGGTCCTGCCGGTCCTGCTCCTGCTCTGCGGCCTGAAGTTGCTCGGATAGAAGCCGTTGGGAGTCGGCCAGCAAACTTACGACTTCTTGATCGTCGGGTCTCAGCACCAAGGCTTGACGGAAGAAACTCGACGCCTCGCTGTACTGGTCCGCAGCCAATCGAGCCCTACCCTGCTCCACCAGCCTCGTCAGCCGCTGATCGGTCTCCTCGGCCTCCTGACGGTTGCGGCTTTCATCGCGCAGACGCTCCATCAGCGCCTGGGCGTCCACATCCTCGGGCGCCACCGCCAGACCCTGAGCCAGGGCTTGCATCGCCTCCTCCAGCCGCCCCTGCCCTTCCAGACTTCTGGCCGCAGAGAGGCTCTGGTCGAGGATCTGTTTGATCCGCTCTTGTTCCTCGGCCGCCGCCGCCTGTCGCGCGGCGCCGACCAGCGACCGGAAGCGCTCCAGCTCGGCCAAGTCAGCCGGCGAGTCGCCGATCGCCCCCAGCCGCTCTTCGGTGTCGAACGCCTGCAATGCGGCATCCAGTTGGTCCAGCTCGTAGTAAGCGATCCCGAGCTTGAGATAGGGAAAGTAGTTGGTGGTCTTCATGCCGTAGGTGCGGACCCGCACCCCGGAGTCGCCACGACGCTCGATCGCCTGGTTGAGCTGTTCGATAGCCCCCGACCAGTCCTCGTCCTCGAGCGCCTTCTCCGCTCTCTGATAGTGCTGATACCAGAGATCAGCCTCTGCAGCGGGTGAGGCCGCAACCACGGCCACGAGGAGCAGTACGATCTGGCTCATCCGTCGTCTCAAGCTGGCGGGGAGGCTGGATCGGCTCGGAACCATGACCGTCGTCCCAGTGGTTGGGCCCGCAACATCCTACCAAGGGTGGGACCCGAGCCGGCCTCCGCTGACTCTCAGTGGTGTTTGAATCGATAACCGAATCCAACACCGACGATCAACGGATCAAAGTCGACACTCTCGCGTGTCCCCTCGAGAGTGGTCGAGAAGTCAGCAATCATGTAACGGACACTGGCGTTGAAGAACCAACTCTTGTCTTTGGCCGGAACATCCAGACCGACGAGGAACCCGGGGGCGATATCTCTATCCAGACCCACCCGTACGCTTCCAGGAGGTGCGGTGATTCTCAGGTCGCTGTAGGTGACATAGGCCAGCAAGGCGCCGATATAGACATCTGTCTTCTTACCCGGTGTCAGATGGAGGTTGAGGCCAGCAAAGTAGGGCACAAAAGTCGTGGTGTCTATGAAGGTGATTACCGGACCGGAAGGCAGCTGCTGGCGGACTTCGAAGTCCACCGCCGTCGCTCCCAGGAAACCGAATTCGGTCCCCAACCGGCGAGAAAAGAGGTATTCGGCCGTCACCCCAAATCCAAAGCTACTCGAGGCATCGGTGATGACCGTCACACCATCGGGTTCGACTTCGGTGGATTGGCCGTCGGGGTCGACCCAGTAGAAGTTGGTTCGCAGCCTCCAGCCCTCCTCGGCACTGGCGACGGGAGAGGCGACCAGGGTGAGCAACACCAAGACCGCCGCTTCAAGGCCCAACAGGGTGAAGAATCTCCTCGCATTCATCTTGTCCTCCAATCGGTCTCACCGACATGCGACCTGCACGACGGCTCTCCGCTTTCATCCTCTAGCGCGATGGACGAGACCGGAATCCGCAGCCCACCCACCGGCTGCCGTGGAGAGACCCGACTCGGGGTTGTTTACCAAGGGGCAGGAATGATGTGATCATTGCGCAGCGACCGGAAGACCAAATCGACCATGCCAACGAAAAAGCGCACAACCAAGTCCAGCAAACGGAAATCCGCCGCCAAGAAGCGAAGACCCACTGCCAAAAAGCGCCAACCCGCTGCCAAGAAGCCGAAACACGTCGCCAAGAAGCGCAAACCCGCCGGCAAGGAGCGCACTAGGGCTACCGCCCAGAGCATGGCGGCCCAACAGCGGGAGATCTCGGTCAGCGAGTTCTTCACCAAGAATCGGCACCTGCTGGGATTCGACAGCCCGACAAAGGCCCTGCTGACCACTCTCAAGGAGGCTGTTGACAATTCGCTCGATGCTTGCGAAGAGGCAGGTATCCTCCCGAGTCTGGACATCGAGATCCGCACGGTGGGCGACAACCGCTTCCGGGTCGTGGTCAGGGACAACGGGCCGGGAATCGTCAAAGCCCAGATCCCCAGGATTTTTGGCAAGCTCCTCTACGGTTCGAAGTT
>SBFI01000051.1 GCA_006227875.1 Acidobacteriota bacterium | reverse complement strand
CGCTTCCGGGTGACCAAGGGCGGAGAAGTCCTCGGTACCTTGTTCTTTGCTCACGGACACCAGGGAACCACCTTCAACGACAGAAACCGCAAGATCGCCAAGTTCTTCGTGCGAAACGTCGTGCGCCCGGCGCAGCGCTTGTTGAAGTTTGGCTCGCCTACACCCAGTGGAGACTTCAAGCTCCGCGCCAAACACGACTGCATGATGCACCGCTGGGCGGCCGAAAAGGACGACGTGGTCATGGTCGTGGGCCACACCCACCGGCCGGTGTTCATGTCAAAAGATCTCCCGGATCACGTAGAGCATCTGCTCGAACAGGCCCGGTCCCGACTGGAGGCCAAGCCGGACTCCAGGAAGGCACAGGAGCAGGTGGCCCACTTCGAAGAGGAGCTCGAATGGGTGGCGTCCCACCAGGACGAGACATTGTGTCCCAGCGAAGATGCCGATGACGAGCGGCTTCCCCGATACTTCAACTCGGGCTGCTGCTGCTTCTGTGATGGCGAAATCACCGGTCTCGAGATTGCCGACGGCGAGATCAGACTGGTCCGCTGGCCCACCGACGACACTGTCCCACGGCCCGAAATCGTGGGCAGCGCCGACCTCCAGACCCAGGTCTTCGATCGCCTCCACTGAGCGCGTGGCCATGAGCTCTACACTCGACGCTACCGTCGCGCGCCTCCATCGGGAGGCGCCCTTCACCGACGTCCATGCCCATCCCTCGCTCAAGGCCTGGCTCTACCGACGCAACCTCTGGCGGCACTACCGGTCGGGCAAGTCCTTCAACCCGGTCTCCTCGCGCTCCGATTTCAAATGTCTCGAGCGGGGCGGTGTCGGTGTCCTGTGGGCCGCCCACTACTTGCCCGAGCGTCAACTCTTCCGAGACTGCCGTCTGGCGCGAGCCGCGGCCGCCGTTCTCGTACCCAAGCATCGTCGCCTGCTCGACGGCAGCCTGTTCGAGCGTCTGCTCGAGATGATGGATGCCCTGGAGCGGGAGATCGAGCGTCGCCCGGAGAAAACCGAGCTTGCCTTGTCGGCAGCAGACGCCGTCCGCATCCGGCAGGCGGGAAAGATCGCCGTCGTCCATACCGTCGAAGGTGCCCACATCTTGGAAGGCGATCCCGACAACCTGGACAAACTGGCTGAGCGTGGCGTCGCCATGCTGACCCTCTGCCACTTCTATCCCAACGAGCTGGCGGCCCACGTCGACGGCATTCCGAAGAAGATGTTCCTTCGCAAGCTCAGCAAATTCCGCTTCGGTGCCCACGGCTCGCCTCCCTTGACCGACTTCGGTCGAGAGGTCTTGAAGAAGCTCGGGACCCTGCCCATGATCGTCGACATCTCGCACTGCACACCGGAGGCCCGCGAGGCGATCTACTCCGAGCTCGACGGCGAGCGGCCCATTATCGCCAGCCATGTGGGGGTGGAGCACCTCAACTCGGATCCCTACAACCTCGGGGACGACGAGATCCGGGAGATCGCGAGAAGAGGCGGCGCCGTCGGTGTCATCTTTCTCAACTACTGGCTGGACGCATCGCATCCGAAGAAGGGTCTCGACGCCATCTGGAAGACCATCGAGCACATCGAGTCGGTCACCGGCTCCTGGGACCACATCGTGCTGGGCACCGACTTCGATGGCTTTACCGACCCCCCAAACGACCTCAAGGACGCCTCGCGACTCGGCCGCGTCACCAGGATGCTCCTCGACCGAGGAGCGCCCGAGGAGGCGATCAAGAAGATCCTCGGCGGCAACGCGCAGCGAGTGCTGGCGGCGGGGTGGAGGTGACAGGTCGGCTGCCTGCAAGAACCGCAGTGACACAGTCGACGCCTGGACAAGGCCGCATGAGCCCTCCGGGTGTCGGCCGTTGACAAAGCCGCCGCCGACGTCGACAATGGCGGCACAGTTCCACGAGAGCTACCGGGCTTCGGAGTCGTGCCGAAACCGGCGACGATGACCCCGGGTTAACTCTGCTAGGAGGCCACATGGCAGCTGACAAGTTGAGTCTGTCCAGGAAGATCTTTGGCAGCAACGGCCCGACCCTCGAGGTGGGCGGCGACCTCGAGCCGGGTGCCAAGGTTGTGGCGCTGTCGGCCGACTTGAAGGGTGGCAAGAGCTTCGACGCCCTCGGTGGGCGCCTGAAGTTCGCCGGCTCGGGGGGAGCGGGCTTCGACCTCGAGGCCGGCGAGATCGACCTCGGTCCGGCCTCCCCCCGCTCTGTCAGAGAAAAGCTGGCACCGCTCGGCAGCTTCGCTCCGCCGGAGGGGAAGCAGTGGGGCGTTCTCGATCTGCACGCCGGGGTGAACGTCTCGGGGTCCGGCTCGACCGCCAGTAGCGTAGCCGTGAGCGTCACCGGCAAGGCGGCGCTCGGGTTCCGTTATCGCACCGTGCGGGCGGTGCCGGCGGCGGACAATCTGGCGACCGCTTTACCTCGCGTGCTCGAGACCGTTCGTCTCCCCTTCTCGTTCGACCTGGAGTCGTTCAGGCCCAACCAATGGCACGAGATGAGCTTCGACGCCTCGCTCTCGGTCTCCGCCGCGCTCGCCGCAGGCAAGACCCTGACCCTCGACAGCCGTTCCGGTCCGCTGGAGGATCTGCTGCCGGAGGACTCGCCGGAGGTCGCGGCGCAGATCAACTTGCTGGCCAAGGCTTCTCTGGGGCTCGAGCTGGTGGACAACCTGCGGGTCGGCGCCGGCCGGCTGCCGGCCGACAAGAACGGCTGGGTGCGCTGTCGTCTGGAGCGCTCGAAACAGAACACCATCGCCTTCGGCACCTCTTTCGCCCTCGACCTCTGGTACAACAAGGAGATCCTCGAGCGCGTTCTCGACTCGGCACTGGGTCGCGCCGGCTACAGCGAGATCCAACCCAAGTTGCTCGAGATCGCCGAGCAGATCGATCCCGACGATCTGACCCTGGAGGGTCTAAGGAGCCGCCTCTCGACGGAGCTCTTCGAGCTCGCCAAGGAGACGCTCCCGATCGAGGAGGCCACCGGCAAGATCGCGGCCCGCGCCAGCGGACTGCTGGCCCTCGTTCAGAAGGTGCAGACCGTTTACGCGGAGCTTGACGGCGAGTATCAGGGCTTGGTGGATCACCTGCTCGCGTCCGCCGGCCTGGGTCCCGACAAACCGCTCCGCCAGGCTCTGGAAGAGCTCCAGGGACTCGAGGATTTGACCCCCGAGGAGCTGATCGACCGTTTCAGCGAGGGCAAGTTGGGCCGGCTCGAGCCGCTGATCGACCTGCTGGCGAGACGCACGGTGAATGAGCTGTTGCTCGATGGTGGGCTCGCGCTCCGGGACGAGGTCCAGCGCCTGGCGCAGGGTGCCAAGAAGACTCTGGCCTTAATCGAAGAGGTCGACGGCAGCGAGCTGATCGACGTCTTGGAGAAGGTCACCGGCTCGGGAAGGGCTCGCCGGGTGGTGGAGCTGCTCGAGAGCGCCCCCACGGACGCCGAATCCTTCCAAGCTTTTCTCGAGAGCAAGGTCGATCCCAGGCTCCGTGGCCTCATCGACCGGTTGCTGGGCCGGGTCGGCGACAAGTTGCCGAAGAAGACGCTGGAGAGGAGGCTCGCTCGCCTCCGTGAGTGGGCGCAGAAGGTCGATGAGGCGCTCACCGATGCGGCGACGATCGATCAGCGGTTGAGAACGGAGATCGAGAAGATCCACGACCGCGTGGGTTTTGTCGTTGCGTTTACCATCGATCGCACCACCCGTCGCGCGACCGTGCTCGATGTCGAGCTCGATCCGAGCTCCAAGGGGTGCCGGCAGGCCTTCCGAGCGCTCTGCCAGGGCAAGATCGACGAGTTCACCGAAAAGCTCCCCTTCGAGAAGGATCCCGAAAGCGACGACGATCTCGACCAACCCGATCCGGATTTCCGCCTTCACCACTTCGTCCTTACCACCGACCGTTCCACCGCCGTCACCTGGCTGTTCTCCCCGTCGGTGGGAGCGGGCACCAAGAGGATCACCAAGGCCTTCGATTCCTCCCGCATCGAAATCCGTCAGTCGAACGGTGTCTTCGATCGACAGGGCTCGTACAGCGGTGGGGTGGTGCAGACGACCGGGGCCGCCAAGGAAGGCATGCTGCGCTCCTGGATGGGCTCCATCTGGCTTACCTCGGAGGCCCATGCCGAGGACCCCTCCCTTCAGGCGCCCTATACCCGCACGCGGCACGTCCTGCGGTTTGCGACCCTCCGCTTCGACGACGACCTCAAAGCGAGACGGCGGGTCGGTCTCGACGAGATGCTGCGGTTCCTCGGGTTCGGACCCGGCGCCGTCACCTCGCGGGTGCCGGCCGAGGCCACCGCGCCCAGAATCGAGGCCGAGCCCCTGCCCCAATCGTCGGCCGCCGGCGGCGAAGAGATTGACCCCACCGACGGCCCGCTGGCACCTCTC
>SBFI01000248.1 GCA_006227875.1 Acidobacteriota bacterium | reverse complement strand
GGGGTCCGAGCTGGGCCCATAGCGACTTCATACCCGGTGACATCTACCACAACGTGGTGGCCGGCTTCAGCGTCTGGTGGGTGAGCGCTTTCTACATCGTCGCCCAGGTCGCGCTCGGCTTCCATCTCTACCACGGTCTCTGGAGTCTGTTTCAGACCCTGGGCTGGTATACGGAGGGGAATCCCCGCGACTGGCGGCGACAATTCGCCCTGGTCTTCGCTGTCGTCATCGTTGTCGGCAACATCTCGTTTCCCTTGGCTGTGCTGGCCGGTCTGGTGAGGTAGGAGACTTCGATGAAGCTCGATCCAAGAGTCCCGACAGGGCCCATCCAGGACAAGTGGGACAAGCACCGTTTCGACCTCAAGCTGGTCAACCCCGCCAACAAGCGCCGGTTCGAGATCATCGTCGTCGGATCGGGTCTGGCCGGTGGCTCGGCCGCCGCCAGCCTCGGTGAGCTGGGCTATCACGTCAAGTGCTTCTGCTATCAGGACAGTGCCCGTCGCGCCCACTCGATCGCCGCCCAGGGAGGTATCAACGCCGCCAAGAACTACCAGAACGACGGCGACAGCATCTGGCGTCTCTTCTACGACACGGTCAAGGGTGGCGACTTCCGCTCGCGCGAGGCCAACGTCTACCGGTTGGCGCAGGTGAGCGTCAACATCATCGACCAGTGCGTCGCCCAGGGTGTTCCCTTTGCCAGGGAGTACGGCGGGCTGCTCGACAACCGCTCCTTTGGCGGCGCCCAGGTCTCGCGCACCTTCTACGCCCGCGGGCAGACGGGACAACAACTCCTGCTGGGTACCTATCAGGCGCTGTCACGACAGGTGGCGGCCGGTGCGGTTGAGATGTACCCGCGCACCGAGATGCTCGACCTGGTGGTCATCGACGGCCGTGCCCGGGGCATCGTCACCCGCGACATGGTGAGCGGCGAGATCCGCTCCTGGGTGGCGGATGCGGTGGTGCTGGCTACGGGTGGTTACAGCAACGTCTTCTTTCTCTCGACCAACGCCAAGGGGTGTAACGCCACCGCTATCTGGCGAGCGCACAGGCGAGGGGCGCTCTTTGCCAATCCCTGCTTTACCCAGATCCATCCCACCTGTATCCCCCAGCACGGTGACTACCAGTCGAAGCTGACCCTGATGAGTGAGTCGTTGCGCAACGACGGGCGGATCTGGGTGCCGGCCAAGGCGGGGGACACCCGTGCTGCCGATCAGATCCCCGAGGCAGAGCGCGACTACTACCTGGAGCGCCGCTATCCGGCCTTTGGCAATCTGGTGCCCCGGGATATCGCCTCGCGCGCCGCCAAGACCGTTTGCGACGAAGGCCACGGCATCGGTCACGGCGGCAGGGGCGTCTATCTCGACTTTGCCGACGCTATCGAGAGGCTGGGCCGCGACGCCATCGAGGCCAAGTACGGGAACCTGTTCGAGATGTACGAGCGGATCACCGGTGAGGACCCGTACACGGTACCGATGCGGATCTACCCGGCGCCCCACTACACGATGGGCGGTCTGTGGGTCGACTACAACCTGATGTCGACTATCGACGGGCTCTATGTCATCGGCGAGGCGAACTTCTCCGATCACGGGGCCAATCGTTTGGGGGCCAGTGCCCTGATGCAGGGTCTGGCCGACGGCTACTTCGTCCTGCCCTACACCATCGGCGACTATCTCTCCCGTCACATGGGTGAGGAGCCCATCTCCGCCGATCACGCGGGTTTCAAGTCGGTCGAGGACGAAGTGGAGGGACGCATCCAGCGGCTGCTGTCGATCGACGGCCGGCGGACGGTCGATTCACTCCATCGCGAGCTCGGACACATCTGTCTCGATCTCTGTGGGATGTCCCGCACCCAGGCCGGTCTGGAGAAGGCCATCGGTGACATCGCCGCGCTGCGCGACGAGTACTGGCAGAACTTGAAGCTCGTCGGCACCAACGAGGAGCTCAACCAGTCGCTGGAGAAGGCGGGTCGGGTCGCCGACTACTTCGAGCTGGCCGAGCTGATGTGTCGCGATGCCATCGACCGGCAGGAGTCGTGTGGCACCCATTTCCGCGAGGAGTATCAGACCCCGGAGGGCGAAGCGCTCAGAAACGATGAGGACTACACCCACGTGTCCGCCTGGGAGTACCGGGGTGAGGGCGAGGAGCCGGTGCTCCACAAGGAGCCGCTCGAGTTCGAGAACGTGCCGCCGTCCCAGAGGAGCTACAAGTGATGCGATTGACCCTCCATATCTGGCGCCAGAGGAGCTCCCGGGAGCGCGGCCGCTTTGAGACCTATCGGCTCGATGAGGCCAGCCCCGACATGTCGTTTCTCGAGATGCTGGATGTGCTCAACGAGCAGCTGACCGAGCGGGGCGAAGATCCGGTCGCTTTCGAGCACGACTGCCGGGAGGGAATCTGTGGGTCTTGCGGTCTGATGATCAACGGCAAGGCGCACGGACCGGAGAAGGGGACCGCCACCTGTCAGCTCCACATGCGCAAGTTCCGCGACGGCGACGCCATCCGCATCGAGCCCTGGCGGGCCAAAGCCTTTCCGGTATTGAAGGACTTGGTAGTGGATCGCACCCCCTTCGACAAGATCATCCAGGCGGGCGGCTTTATCTCGGTAAACACCGGCAGCGCCCCCGAGGCCAACCTCGTACCCGTGCCCAGGAACACCGCCGAGCGGGCCATGGATGCCGCCGAGTGCATCGGTTGCGGCGCCTGTGTGGCCCAATGCCCCAACGGGGCGGCGCAACTCTTTACCGCGGCCAAGGTCTCCCACCTGGCGCTGCTGCCCCAGGGCCAGCCCGAGCGCTGGCAGCGGGTGCAGAAGATGGTCGAAGAGATGGAGTCCTACTTCGGCAGCTGCACCAACTTTGCCGAGTGCGAAGCGGCCTGTCCCAAGGAGATCTCGATCGAGTTCATCGCCCGCATGAACCGGGATTTCCTCAAGTCTCAATTTCGCGGCTCGTAGCCGGACGTCCTCAGAAACTGTAGATCGCCGAGATCGAGGCGGTGTCGACGAATTCGGACAGGTCGATGCCGAAGTCGATTTGGAAGCGCTCGAAGGCGAGGCCGATGCCGCCGCTGTAGTGCATTTGGTCCTCCCCCGGTGGGCGGAGTGCCTGGAGAAGAGGACCGCTACCGGCCGGGGCCCGAAGCTGATGATCAGGGTCGAGCCAGGCGCCGAGCCGGAGTGCCACCACCGGCTTGGAGCCGAGGAACGCGTACTCGCCCCCGACGTGGTACTCGTCGCCGTCTTCCAGCACCGGTGGTGCGGGGAAGGCTGCCGGGTCGAGACTGTCGACGAGCGTCGCGTATTCGACCCGGTCCCATTCGAAGGCCAGGGTGAGACGCCCCGAGGTCGAGCGGAAGGCGAAGCCGATACCCCAGACGGCTGGCGCGGTGATCGACGATCCCACGGACCCGAGATCCGCGCCTGGACCCCATGGGTGTCCTGGGCCGCTGATCGACCAAGCTTCGAGCTGGAACTCGGGTCCGGAGCGATAAAAGCCCCCAAGACGCCACTGCTCGGCAATGCTCCACAGAAATCCCGCGCTCCAGGTCCAGTCGCTGCCCTCGATCGACAAACTGGCAACGGTGTCCAGCTTCTCTTCCAGATAGGGGTTGGGAAAGTAGACAGTGGGCGGCTGGTACTCGTCCGTGCGGGAGAAGAGATCGCTTTCGATGTGCGAGATGCCGAGACCGAGGCTGAAGTCCTCGGTCAACCGGTAGGCGGCGCTGACGGCGTGGGTGACGAGCTCGAAATCGACACCGGAGCGTTGATCGGGGAACCTTTCGGCGGCCAGGGGACCCAGTTCTGGGATGCCGCGGATAAAGCCCTGGGTCTCGCTGAAGAACTCGAAGTTCGCCAGCTGATGGCGGTAGATGGCGAACGAGAACTTCTTCCAGGGATAGACAAAGGAGAGGAAGGAGAGCCCGGTGAGGTCCTGGTTGGACTCCTCGATTCGCAGACCGGCGGTGGTGTCGACCCCGATGCCCGTGGGCTCACCAAAGAGCCGGCCGCCCTCGGTGTAGGGGGTGGAGTAGCTCCAGTAGCGCCCCTCGATCGAGACTTCGGGTCGGGCCAGCTGCACCAGACCCGCCGGGTTGGCGAAGGCGGCAGTGGCGTCATCGGCCAGGGCCACGAAGGCGCCGCCAAACCCCATGCTGCGGGCACCTGGGTTGGAGAAGCTGAACTCGAGGGCCAGCACGGTCTCCTGGGCGCGAGCGCCAGTGCTGATAAAAGGCGCCAGCAGCGCCAACAGCAAAATCGGCAGCACCCACAGTACCCGTCGATCACCTGATGGCATGAGACTCCCTCCGGTCGTTGCCACCTATGGAGATTGGGTTACTTCTTGGTCCGCCGGGCCATCACCAGGGTGCGGTCGTCGGCGTAGGGGACGCCTTGCGCGAAGCCGTCGAGGTCGGCGTCGATCTCATTGGCGAGCTCGTCGAGGGGCTTCTTGCGGTGCTTTTTGCAGACCGCGGTCAGGCGCTCGAGACCGTACTCCTCGTCCTCGGGGTCGGTGGCCTCGGTGATGCCGTCGGTGTAGAGGACAAGCAGGTCTCCGGGTCCGAGCTTGGTTTTGCCTTCGGTGTAGTTCCCGTCCTCCATGAGGCCGATGGGCAGGCCCGTGGGTCCGAGCTCTTCCACCTTGCCGTCGGCACGGACGATCAACGCCGGGTTGTGACCGGCGTTGGTGTAGGTGATCTCGCCGGTCTTGGGCTCGAGCACGGCCAGGAACGAGGTGGCGTACTTGGCGGGCGGGGTGCGTGCAAAGAGACGCCGGCAGACCTTGCTGCAGATCTCCTCGGCCGGTTGCCCGACCTCGATTGGTCCCGCCATCAGCGCTTCGAGCGAGGCGGTCAACAGAGAGGCCGCGATCCCTTTGCCGGAGACATCGGCGATGATAAACAGACACTCCGCCCCGTCATTTCGGTCCACGACGCGATAGTAGTCACCGGAGACACCCCGCGAAGGGATGTTGCCACCCCGGATCTCGTATCCATCGACCTCCGGCAGCTGACTGGGCAGCAGCGTCACCTGAATCTGCCGTGCCAGCTTGAGCTCCTCTTCCATGCGTCGTCGCTCGGCGGCCTCGACCGCCAGGGCGACGTTGCGAATCCGCATTGCCGCAACCGAGGCCAGGGAGACGAGCAACTCCATGTCCTCCTCGTTGAACTGCCGCTTGTGGACGCGGGAGTTGAGGACGATCATGCCCAGGGCTCCCTCGGCGTCCAGCAGCGGCGCGGCGACCAGACTGCGGACACCCGAGCTCAAGATGCTCTCGGCGGCGGCAAAGCGCTCGTCGGTCTCTACATCCAGCACCAACGCCGCCAAGCCCTTCTCGGCCACCTCATTGACCAGGGTCTCCGAGTAGAGATAGTCGCTCTCGATGCCAGCCACCGAACGGGCGGCTGCCCGGTTGTAGCCGCCGTTTTCATCCTTCTTGAGAAAGATCGCTCCCTCTTCGGGCTCGAGATGGTCGAAGGCGCGGACCAGGATCATCTGCAGCAGCTCGCTCAGGTCGATCGACCGCGCCAGCGCCCGGTGGACGTCGTTGAGCATCTTGAGCCGCTCGGTTTGACGACGGACCTCCTCCGGGGCCTGAAGCCCGGCGGTGGCCGAGGTGGTCTGACTCTCGATGAGCTCGCTGGCCTTGCGAAAGACCGTGTGGGTACCGAGATCCGAGCTGGCAGTCGTGCTCTTGGTCTTGCCATCCTCGGTGAGGATCGAGATGACGCTGCCCGAGAGCCGCAGCTCATCACCCGGCTGCAGCCGCGTCGGCTCCTGGATCGCCGTCCCGTTGACCAGGGTGCCGTTCCGCGACCCCAGATCCTCGGCAAACCAGAGCTCGCCCTCGTTGAATAGACGGGCGTGACGCCGAGAGAGGAAGCGATCGGCCAGGGCGAGATCGGCCGACGAAGAGCGGCCGATGACGACAGACTCCCCCTCGAGTTGGTGCTCGAAGGGATCGCCATGGGCTGGCACGATCCTGAGGCGAAACATTTCGCCCAAGTCTACAAGACCGGAGGTGCCGGCGTCGATTTGAGGGCTATCGAAAGAGCTTGAAGAACAACGAAAAGGCTTTCTTTACCGTCGGTGTGAGCTTGCCTCGCCGCCAGGTGTCAGCGGCCTTTTTGATCACCTCGGCCTGGGTGGGGTAGGGGTGGATGACCCCCGAGATGGCGTT
>SBFI01000441.1 GCA_006227875.1 Acidobacteriota bacterium | reverse complement strand
GTCGAGCGGCACTATGGCGAGTCGCTGGCGGCCGTGCCCCTGATCGGTAAGGAGGACAAAAAGGTAGTTGATCTGGGGTCGGGGGCCGGGTTTCCCGGGCTCGTCCTGGCGCTGGCAAGACCCGAGCTCGAGGTATTTCTGGTGGAGGCGCGGGAGCGAAAATGGGCCTTTCTCACTGCCGTCTGCCGGAAAGCCGCGTTGTCCGCCACCTGCCTCAATGCTAGAGTCGGCGCCACTCTTCCAGAGGGCGTTCCGGAAAAGATCGACGTGGTCAGCTCACGTGCGCTCAAGCTCTCAACCGATGTGCTGGCGGCCGTCAACCAGAGACTGTCGCCGGCCGGACAAATCCTTTTGTGGACCGGCAAGACCGACCCCAGAATGCCTCCAGGGCTGACCATCGTCGCCAGCAGAGGACTGCCGGGGGCGACGGCGCGGCGCCTGCTTCAAGTCCGCGGACGACCGGTGTCCGCGGAGAAGCGGCGGCCGGGGACAAGGGTGAAGACCTTATGACGGCCAGAGTGTTGGCAGTCGCAAACCAGAAGGGTGGAGTCGGCAAGACGACCACGGCCATCAACCTCGGCGCGGCCCTGGCCGCGATGGAGAGGCGCGTCCTACTCGTCGACTGTGATCCACAGGGAAATGCCAGCCGCGGGTTGGGGGTGGAGGCCGACACACCCCACCTCTATCAGGTTCTGGTGGGTGAGGTGGCGATGGGGCAGGTGGTACGCGAAAGCGGTTTTCCATTTCTGGATCTGGTGCCCGCGGCCCGGGATCTGGTCGGCATCGAGGTCGAGTTTGTCGAGCTCGAGGGGTGGGAAAAGCGCCTGGCGCGAGCCCTCGACGAGGTCCGCGACCGCTACGACGCGATCCTGCTCGACTGCCCCCCCTCGCTGGGCCACCTAACGGTCTCGGCGCTGTCGGCCGCCGACGGCGTGCTGGTGCCGCTGCAATGCGAGTATTTTGCTCTCGAAGGGATCAGCGCCCTGGTCTCCACCGTGCGGCGGATACAGACGGGCGTCAACCCACGGCTGCGGATCGCCGGCATTCTGCTCACCATGTACGACGACCGCACCAACCTGTCGAAGGACGTGGCGCAGGAGATTCGCCGGCACTTCTCGCGACAGGTCTTCGAGACCGTGGTGCCGAGAAATGTAAGGCTGGCCGAGGCCCCCAGTTATGGCAGGCCGATCCTTGCTTACGACATAAAGAGTCGCGGCGCCGAGGCCTATCTGGCGCTGGCACGAGAACTTCTGGAGAGAGCAGCATGAGCGTGAAGAGAAGGGGTCTGGGTCGGGGGCTGGATGCCCTGCTCAAGCCCGAGGAGCCGGGGGTCCGGGCGCTGCCGCTGACCAGCCTGGAGCCCAATCGCCTACAACCGCGCGCCGACTTCGACGAGACGGGGCTCGAGGGGTTGGCCGCCTCCATCCGGGCACAGGGGGTCGTTCAACCGATCGTGGTGACCCCGGGGGCGGCGGGCAAGTTCATCATCGTGGCGGGCGAGAGACGATGGCGGGCGGCACGCAAGGCCGGTCTCGAAGAGGTTCCGGTGGTCGTTCACGAGGTCGAGGGGGACCGCGAGCTGCTCGAAATGGCGCTGGTGGAGAACCTGCAACGAACTGATCTCAACCCCGTCGAGGAGGGGGAGGCTTACAGCTCGCTGCAGAAATCGTTTGGCCTCTCACAGGAGGAGATCGGCAAGCGGGTGGGTAAGAACCGGACGACGATCACCAACGCCGTGCGGCTGCTGCGGCTGCCGCCGGAGGTGCAGGACATGCTGCGGGATGGTCGATTGACCGCCGGCCAGGCACGGCCCCTGCTCTCGCTCGCCACCGCGGAAGAGCAGTCCGGGCTGGCACGGCGCGCGGTCGAGCAGAGATTGAGCGCCCGCGAGATCGAGGAGTTGACCGCGGGTCGCAAGAAACCGCGGAAACGTCGGGCCACCCGACGACAAGTAGACCCCAATACGGCGACGGCGGAAGAGAAGCTCACCCGCCGTTATCAGACCAGAGTCGAGATACGGCGCCACGGTCGGGCGGGCTGGATACGGCTCCGCTTCGATTCCGAGGAAGAGTTGATAAGGCTCTACGACCTCTTGACCAAGACCGGAGGCAAGAAATGATCTTCAAGGGCGACGAGGCCAAAGGAGAGCTCAACGGGTTTCTGGACGCCGGCAGCCATATCCAGGGCGAGCTCCACTTCGAAGACACCTTTCGCATCGATGGCAAGGTGACCGGCAAGATCCAATCCGCCGGTGATCTGGTGGTGGGAGAAAGGGGAGAGGTCGACGGTGAGATCCATGTTGGGAGACTCTTTGTCTCCGGCTCGGTCAAGGGGTCGGCCGTGGCTGAAAGCCGGGTCGAGCTGACGGCCGGTTGCCGGGTGAGAGCCAGCATCAAGGCACCATCGCTGATCATCGAAGACGGAGCTTTCTTCGAAGGCCGCTGCTCGATGGTGCGGCCAAAAGGCGGTGCCAAGAGACCCCAACCGGCGCCGGCCGAGAAGGGCGCCGAGTCGGCACCGGAGAAGCACGAAAAGTAGGCGGACTAGCTCTCGAGCGGCTTGGGCAGCTGGTAGTCCCGTTGGCGGATGGCGACGGTGTCGTAGGAGGGAACAAAGGTCAGCGGCTGGCGGGCGAGAAAGGTGCTGGAGAATGCCGAGGTCAGGACCCGGCCCTCCAGATCGCGAGCAATCGGCAGCCCGAGGGCGTACAGCAGGGTGGGAAAGACGTCGATGAGCTCGGCACCCTCCAGAAAGGTGCCCGGCTGGATCCCTTCTCCCAGCAGCATCAGAACCCCGTCCGGTGCCCGGTGGGAGAATCCCTCCAGCGACCGACCCGTCAGCAGCGCCCCCAGACGCCTCACCCCCGTGGGTGCCTCATAGCCATAGGGCGACACCACCGCCAGGATGCGGGGCTCCGCAGCCCGCTGCCAGACCTCGGCCAGAAAGCGGTCGAGGTGTCGGTAGTAAGAGGTGACGATCTGGGCCGCCTCCTGGCGTTCGGGGTCTTGGGTGCCGCCAAACTGGACCGCGGCGTAGCCACCAAAGTGGCCGTGCGAGATGGTGCCGAGACCCGGCAGCATGAGAAAGACCGTCTGCACCTGTGGACCCTGCTCGAGCAGGAATCCGGCCAGCGACTCCCGCCAGAGATCGCCGGCAAGCGCTTCGATGAGGGAGTAGGGCACACGGGTGCCAAAATCCTCCAGCGTCGAGGGGTCGATGTCTTCGGGCTCGACCTGGAAGAGCTGGCCCCTTTCCGCGACCTCCTCGGGCCTGGCGTTGGAGGGGCTGAAATCTCCGCCAAAGAAGTGATCAGAGAAAGCGAACACCAGCGACTCGGGCACCGGGTAGGTTACCGGCCAACCGACCGAACCGCTGTGAACACCGAGCCGATCGAGGATCTCCCAGAGAGCGGGCGAGCGATGAAAGGTCGCATCCGTGGCCCTCGCCTGGCGGCCAAAGGTCGCCCAGCGTGCGAAGCCGATGCCCCTCGGCAGGAGCTTGATGTAGGCGTCTGGCGCCAGCAGGTCGAGCGGGTAGATCCGGTCGTCGAGGATCCCATGCTCATGGGGTAGCCGGCCGGTGGCCAGGGTGGTCCACAGCGCCGGGGGCCGCGCCGGTGGGAAGCTGTTGAGCCGGGCATAGGCACCGTTCTCTATCAGCCGGGCAAAGAAGGGGAGGCGCCCCTGGCGCGCCAGCGGGAGTATCGCGTCGAGGGTGGCACCATCGAGCCCGACGACGAGCAGGAGAGGGCGCTGCTCGAGCTCGATCACCGAGGGCAGCGGCGGTGGTGGTGTTCGCGGGTGGAACGCCTCGCGCCGCTCGGCGACAAAATAGACCGAGGCGAGGACCAAGAGGATAAAACCGATTCGTGTTCTCTGGCTGTAGGGTCGACGGTTGACGGTGTGAAGCAGCGCCGTGTAAAAGCAAGCCAGCGCGATCAGGGTGAGAATGATCGCCGCCTTGATCATCCGCACATTGATCCCCGACGGCAGGAAGTAGGAGTAGTAGGCGGGGTGGAGCCAGTTGAGCAGCGCGGCAGAGATGAGCACCATGGTCAGCGCCCAGGGAAGGACCCTGCGTGCCCGATGTCCAAGCCTCCAGGTCGGCAGTGTCAGCGCCAGCGTCGAGACCACCCCCAGCAGGCCGCCGTAGAGCAAGCTGGCGCGGATGAACGAAGCGGTCGAGAAGGGGAGGTCGGGATTGAGAAAAAAGACAACCGCGGCAATCTGGGTGCCGGCCAGCAGCCCGGGAAGAAAATTGAGCGCGATCAACGACCGATCGCGTTGGCGATCCGGAGTGGTGGATGAAGGCGGTGTGTCGGCGGGCAAAGGCCTACAGGGTTCCGTATCGGCTGGGCGTGGACGAGGGCCTCGACGGCCTGGGATACTAACAGAGAGGTGAACGTGAATCGGGAAACCAGGAGCGCAGGAGATTGAGTTACAGCCAGCTGCGCCCGCTTCTGTTCCGGCTGCCCCCGGAGACAGCCCACGAGCTGGCTCTTCGCGCGCTCGGTCTGCTGCAGGGTATCCCGCAGCTGTGCCGGTCGGTGAGGCAGAGGTTGACCGTCACCGACCGGCGACTCCGTCAGGAGATTTGGGGTCTCGAGTTTGGCAATCCCGTCGGCATGGCGGCCGGCTTCGACAAGAACGGCGGCGTGGCGACGGCGATCGCCGCCCTGGGCTTTGGGTTTGTCGAAGTGGGGACCGTTACTCCCAGACCTCAACCGGGCAACCCGCGGCCCCGGGTCTTTCGCTTTGCCGACCAGGAGACGCTGCAGAACGCCCTGGGCTTCAACAACTCAGGGATGGAGGCAATGAGGAAGCGGCTCAAAGCCCGACGACCGGCTGGGGTGCCGCTGGGAATCAACATCGGCAAGAACAAAGTCACACCGGTGGAGGCGGCGGCAGAGGACTATGTGGCGCTCTTTGGAGGGCTTGCCGACAGCTGCGACTATTTTGTCGTCAATGTGTCGTCCCCGAATACCCCCGGGTTGCGGTCACTACAGGAGGTCACCAGCGTTCAGGGCATCGTGCGCAAGGGCCGGGAGCTTTCATCGCGACCGATCCTGGTGAAACTGGCCCCGGATCTCGAGGACCACGAAGCGGTGGAGCTCGCCTGTGCGGCGGTCGATGCCGGTGCCGCGGGTATCGTGCTCACCAATACCACGACCGACTACAGCCTGGTCCCCGGTGCCGCCAGGGTCGGCGGTCTGAGTGGTCGGGTGCTGAAAAACAGGAGCTTCGAGCTCCTCGAGAGGGTGGCGGCCGAGCTCTTTGGGCGGTGCCTGCTGGTCAGCGTCGGTGGTGTCGACTCGGCCGAGGAGGCCTATCGTCGGTTGCGGGCCGGAGCGTCACTGTTACAAATCTACACAGCCCTTGTCTTCCAGGGGCCTGCCCTTGTCCGCGACATCAATCGCGGTCTGGTCGCCCTGATGGCTCGGGAGGGGGCGAAAAGTCTCGAGGAGGTCATTGGCGCCGACCGCTGAATCGACCCTCTTTCTCCACTCATGAGGCCATAATGTGCCCAAAGGTCGGTCTCTGCTCCACTCGATCGACATATGGTAGAGACGAATAGAGCTCTCGCTCCACCAGAGTGCAAAACCCTCATAGCTGACGACATTCCGACCCCAACCGGCGGCGGGTCGACACAAGCTGGCCCTGCTCGTCGGCATCGGTCATAATCCTGCGGCCAACCATGTACCCCCTCCCATCCCGGTCGCTCGACCAAGTTGCCGTCGCTCTCGACACCCCGGATCGAGAGACCTTCGATCGTTGGTGTGCGCTGTTCGGGCCGCGGGTGGGTGTCCTCAAGGTGGGGCTGCAAGCTTTTGTCCGCTGGGGCCCGGATGCCGTCGCCGAAGCGCGGCGATGGGGGCCGCGGGTCTTTCTGGACCTCAAGCTGCACGACATTCCAAACACGGTCGCCGGGGCGGTAGCGGCGGCCGGGGACCTGGGTGTCGACTATCTGACGGTGCATGCCGCCGGTGGTCCCAGCATGTTGGCCGCAGCTCGGGAGGCGGCGGCAGAGCGGACAAAGCTGCTGGTGGTGACACTTCTGACCCATCTCGACCAGGAGTCGCTCGCGAGCCTGGATCTGGCGGGGAGTAGCACCGACCGCGTCAGCCGCTGGACGGCAATGGCCCGGGCCGAGGGGTGCTCGGGCGTCGTCTGCTCGCCGCTCGAGCTGGCCCGGCTCAGAGAGCAGAACCCGAGCCCCTTTCTCTTGGTGACCCCGGGCATACGTGGGCTGGGTACGACCGGTGAAGACGACCAGCGACGCACCGCCGACCCGGAGACGGCCCTGCGAGCCGGAGCCGACCTGCTGGTCATCGGCAGACCCTTGACGCGGGCACCGGACCCCGAGGCCGCGCTTCGCACCCTCGCCGAGACGCTCGACAGCGTCAGCTAGGGAGGTCTTCTGAAACCGATGGGGGCCGGCTAGGCCGGCACGGGTCCCGGACGGGCTCGGAGCTCGACCATGAACACCGGGCGATCTACCTTGAGATCGAACTTCCAGTTATAGGTGTAGAAGGGAAACTCCACCGGCACGGTGTAGCTACACGTCAGAACGATCCTCGGGCCACGGCGCTCGACCTTCACCCGCTTGGGGTCGACCGGTAGCTCGAGCTCTCGTGCCTTGGCCAGGATGCGCTTCTTGAGGGCCGCCGGCGAGGCGCGGTAGGCGAACTTCGCCTGTTCCTCCATGTAGCTCGAGAGCTCGGAGCTCTTGATCCTAATCGGCACCACCTTCCAGGCGACAAGTGCAAAGAGAGCCACCAGACTCATCCAGAGAAAACATCCCAACCGACCTTCTCCTGTGCGAGTGAGCCTTCGAGTCATGAGTACACCTCTTTGCTTCGTCGATAACCGGAAATCAGTCTATCTCACGATACGGAAACTACGCTCCCAGCGCGTTTGGGTGAAAAACCGCAAAAACACCTGTGAGAGCTGGCTCAGCCTCCCTCGATAACCCGCACTGTCAGCCGCCTCGCCTTCACCATCGAACGACCAATAGATCATGAAGGCCCGGCCCTTGATAAAGCGGGCGGGCACCGGTCCCCAGAACCTCGAATCGTTCGAATTGTCCCGATTGTCGCCAAGAAAGAAATAGTGCCCCTCCGGCACCGTGTAGGGTCCGAAATTGTCTCGATAGCGATGGTTTTCGTGTAGGAAAAGAGACCGCGGATAGACCCGTGGATCGGTGTGGTAGGCGTAGGCGGTGTCGTCGACGGGACTCCCGTTCACGGTAACAACCTTGTCCACGATCTCGATCTCGTCTCCTGGGAGTCCTACGCAACGCTTGATGAAGTCGCGAGTCGGATCCTCCGGATACTTGAAAACGACCACATCACCGCGACGGATCGTCTGTGTGGGCGAGAGCAGGATCTCGAGCCCCGAGGCCGTTTGACCAAAGACAAACTTGTTGACCAGGATGTGATCACCGATGAGCAGGTTCTCTTTCATCGAGCCGGTCGGTATCTTGAACGCTTGGACCACGTAGGTGCGCGCAAAGACCGCAAAGATCACCGCGATCAGCAGAGCCTCGACATATTCGCGCATCAGAGATCGAGAGGATGACATGAGTCTTAGATCTAGCGAATCAGGTCGAAGGTCCTGGACCAGCGTGATTGGGTAAAGAAGCCGAGAAGCGTGCCACCGAGCTGCCGGAGCTTGTATCCCCAGCCGTGCCAGGTGCCATCCGAGGTTTCGCCACCGTAGGACCAGTAGATGAGAAAGGCTCGGCCCTTGACGAATCGGGCCGGCACCGGCCCCCAAAAGCGGGAGTCGTAGGACTGATCACGGTTGTCACCAAGACAGAAGTAGTGGTCCTCGGGAACGGTATAGGGACCGAAGTTGTCACGTCTCCAGACCGACTCGTCGACACCCGAGCGCGGAGAGAAGACCCGGTTGTCCGTGTTCCACGTGTAGGTCGAGTCGTCGACCCATTGATCGTTGATGTACAGGTCCTTGTCCACCATGCGGATGACATCACCGGGCAGGCCGACGCACCGCTTCACCATGTCCACTTTGGGACGCTCGGGCGAGCGGAAGATGATGATGTCCCCACGCTCGACCGAGCGTGAGGGCAGCAACAACCGCTCGGCAGCGGACTCGACAGGGCCATAGATGAAGCGGTTGACAAAGAGGTGATCCCCGATCAGAAGGGTCTCCTCCATCGAGGCGCTGGGAATATAGAAGGTCTTTACCACGAAGGTGTTGGTAAAGCCGAGGAAGATACCCGCGATCAGCAGGGCCTCGAGATATTCGCGCGTGGTCGATCGCTGCTTCGACATGGCCGACATAATTTAATGCATTGTCCGTGCCGAGGACAATGCAATCCGTTGCCACGGGCTTGTGCGGTGCAAAAGATTGCGCAGCGGTCCAAATCCTTTGACACCGCCCGCCACCACGAGAATCCCAGCAATAAGTTGAATTGCGGGCCGGCTGGAAGGACCCGGGCGGTAGGACGACGCCAAATGACTGGACAAGTCGGGCCAAGACATAGACCAGCGCCCTGGTTTTCAACCCCTTTGTGCTCAGTGTTTACCTCAGCTGTGCGTGGTTGGCAGGCGCCTTGATCAACGCCTGGTCGTCGATCAACTGTGGAGAAAGGAGGTGCAACCCAATCGCGAGCCAAACGACCAGCAGTTGAAAGAGGTGGGAAAACACGAATACAGGAACCAAGAACAAGAGAAGGAGGTTGAATATGTATCGAACAAACCGAGCATTGATGACATTGGCACTTGCCGTCTTGACGTTGAGCGTGGCCGGATCGCTGGCCGCCGAGGAGAGCGGCGTGGTGAACATCAACACCGCAAATCTCGAGCAGCTGTCGCTGCTGCCGCGCGTAGGGCCGACCGTTGCCCAGCGGATCCTGGACTTTCGGCAGGAGAACGGGCGCTTCCAGACGCTCGAGGACCTGATGCTGGTGCGAGGAATCGGCGAGAAGACCTTCGAGCTGATCAAGCCCTACATCACCCTGGACGGTCCGACCTCGTTGCAGGAGAAGGTCAGACCACCGCGGGAGTCCTCGGCACAAGAGGAGCGGTAGGGCCCCCTCTCACGGGACGGGCAGCTAGCCCGTCCCGTTTTTTGTCTCTTCTCAGAAGGAGGATCGAATGAAGTGCCGGTCACGGGACGGCGCAACACTGTTGGAATTGATGGTGGTGTTGGCGATCGTGGCGGTCGTTGCCGCCACCACCGCCCCCAGCCTTCTCCGTCTGTCGCGATCGCTGCGGTTGAGCATGGCGGCAAACGAGGTGGTGGGTGTGCTGCGGCTGGCCAGATCGTCGGCCATCCAGAACAGCACCAATGTGGGGGTGAAGTTTCGAGTCGATGACCACGGCCGTGTCGGTTTTGCCCTCTATCGGGATGGCGACGGCGACGGTGTCAGAACGGGGGACATCGAATCGGGAGTGGACCTCGAGGTGGCCGCCGGCCGCACGCTGGCACACCTGGGAGGGCATGTGCGCTTTGGCTTTCCGGCGGGCATTGTGCCGCGCGATCCGACCCGCCCCAGCCGCAGCCTGGAGCGACTCGATGACCCTATCCGCTTCAACCGCTCGGACATCGCCGCCTTCAACTCGCTGGGCGGCTCGACCCCGGGGTCTCTCTACATCACCGACGGGCGGCAGTTGGCGGTAGTGCGGCTCTTTGGCCGCACGGGGAAGGTAAAGATCATGCGGTATGACCCACGGACCGCGAGCTGGAGATAGAACGGTAGGCAGAGGGCCATTATCGGGACGTTGACGGATCGTGGGGCCATGGAGTAACTTCCTTTTGGCGTGAGCGCACTGGTGGTCGTAACAACGGTCGGAACCGAGGAAGAGGCAAACCGCCTCGCCCGCGAGCTGGTCGCTCGTCGCCACTCCTGCTGCGTCAACATCCTCCCTATCCAGCGATCGGTCTACCGATGGCAGGGGGAGATATGCGAAGACAGCGAGTTCATGCTGTTGGTCAAGACGCTGGAGGAGGAGTACGAGAAGGTGGAAGCGGCGATCCAGGAGCTCCACAGTTACGAGTTGCCCGAGATTCTGGCGTTCAACATTCGTCGTGGTGAGGAGGGTTTTCTCCACTGGATCACGGCCTGCTTGCGCAAGGAGGAGCAGGAGAGCTCGAGCTCCTCCTGACGGGGAGTAAACGACCGTCACTCGGCGCCCGCGCCGGCCCCCCTTTAAATCGATTCCAACGCCTGCCCCAGGTCCCCCAGCAGATCGTCCAGGTCCTCGATCCCTACCGAGACCCGAACCAGACCATCACCGATCCCGATCTTGGCTCGCTCCTCCGGTGGCACCGAGGCATGGGTCATCGAGGCGGGGTGGGAGATAAGTGTTTCCACCCCACCGAGACTCTCGCCCAGGCTCATAACCTCGAGTCGGTCGAGAACGGCCTTGGCCGCCGCAAAGCTCCCCACATCGAAGGTGATGAGGGCACCAAAGCCCGAGGCCTGACGCTGGTGAATCTCATGACCGGGATGATCGGGGAGGCCGGGGTAGAGCACCCGTTCCACCTTGGGGTGGGATGAAAGGAACTCCGCAACGCTACGGCCGTTGGTCTCGTGGCGATCCATCCGCACACCCAGGGTCTTCAAACCACGCAGAACAAGGAAACTGTCGAAGGGCGACAGCATCCCGCCCGCTGATTTCTGTACAAAGGCAAACCACTCGGCATCCTCTGGTCTGGAAGAGATAAGAACGCCACCCAGAGAGTCACTATGACCGTTGAGAAACTTGGTGGTGGAGTGGACGACGACATCGGCGCCGTGCTCCAGCGGTCGCTGAAAGCGGGGCGACATGAAGGTGTTGTCCACGGCCAGGAGAGCCTCTCTCTTATGAGCGATCTCGGCCGCACCCGCGATGTCGGTGACCTCCATCATCGGGTTGGTCGGGGTCTCGATAAACACCAGGCGCGTCTTATCGGTCATCGCCTCTTCCACCGCCTCCAGCCGGGTCGCATCCACCCAGGTGAAGCTGAGGCCATACCGCTCGAGTACTTGGCTGAAGAGTCGATAGGTGCCGCCATAGACGTTGCTCGACGCCACCACGTGCTCACCGGACCGAACCATGGTCAGCAGAGTGGAGATGGCAGCCATCCCGGAAGCAAAGGCGTGACCGCCGATCCCCCCCTCGAGCGAGGCCACGTTGGCCTCCAGGGCCTCGCGGGTGGGATTTTGCACCCGCGAGTACTCGTACCCCTTGTGCTTGCCCAGCTCGTCGTGGATGTAGGTGGCGGTCTGATAGATGGGTACGGTAACGGCTCCGGTGACCGGATCGGGGGGCTGTCCGGCGTGGATCGCCCGGGTGGAAAAGCCGAGGTCTTTTGGATCGCCTTTCACGGTCTCCTCCCTTTGCCTGGAGATTGATCTTTACTTCTAGGTTACGGATTCCGGGAGCGCCGGAGATCGGAGCGAGATTCTAGCAGCGACTGATGGGCCGTGGTGGCCCGAACACCCGCAGCCTGAAGGCGGCCGCTTCGGTCACATCGCCGCCCGCCCGCCACGGCTCAAGCTCCAAAGCAGGGACCAGGACAGTCGGTATACTCCGGAGAGTGACCGCAGATAGTGGGAAGTCACCCGCCGCCGGCTGGCGACAGCGGTTGGTCTCGGCCGCCGAGGCCGTGGCCGGGGTGCGTTCGGGGGATCATGTCTTTGTGGGGACGGCCTGTGCGACACCACGGCGGCTGGTGGCGGCGCTGGAGGACCTCGAGGCGCCGGTCTC
>SBFI01000414.1 GCA_006227875.1 Acidobacteriota bacterium | reverse complement strand
CTCGGACAGGTCGGACTTGCCCATCGGCTCAACGCCTTTCCGCCCGAGCTCTCCGGCGGTGAGCAACAGCGAGTGGCCATTGCGCGGGCGCTGATCAACGAGCCGGACATACTGATAGCCGACGAGCCGACGGGAAACCTCGATCCGGTGTTGTCGAGGGAGATCCTGCGTCTGTTTACCGACATCCACCGGCGAGGTACAACCGTGCTCGTGGCCACCCATGAGCCAAGCATCATCGACAGTGTCGGCGGCAGGATTCTGGGTCTGGATGGCGGCCGCCTGGTGGAAGACGAGGAATCCGAGGTCACCTTTCAGGCCGACCCCATCGAGGGCGGAGCAGCTTTACCGGGCGACCCGCCCTCGGTGGAGGAGAAGACCCCTTGAACCTGCTCAGAATCCTCTCCTACTTCGTACGCGAGGCCGCAGTCTCTCTGCTGCGAAGCTGGAAGGTGAGTTTGCTTGCCATCGTGACCATCGCCATGAGCGTCTTTATCGGTGGCACCTTCCTGTTGCTGACAGGTAACCTCAACCGGGTTATAGCCGACTGGCGGAGCGAGGCCAGAATCGTCGTCTACCTCGATGCCAACGCCTCGGCCGATGATCGCGCCCTCCTCCTCGAGGAGATCGAGAACGCGCCCTGGGTGGAAACGGTAGAGCAGGTGCGGTAGAGCAGGTGACTGCCGAGCAGGCCAAGCGACGGTTCCAGGAGGTCTTCCCGGGAGTCGCGGATCTGGCGGAAGGGTGGGAAGAGGACCCGCTGCCGCCATCATTGGAGCTGAGCTTCGATGCCGCTCGCGGTGAGCCGGACGAGCTCGAGTCCTGGATCGGCTCGATACGTGAATTCCACGGCGTTCTCATGGTGGATGATGACCGGGATTGGCTGCGTCAGCTGGAAGCGCTGGTCGCCGTGCTGAGAGGCCTGGGGCTGGTGGTTGGGGCCGCGCTCCTGGGTGCGGCCATCTTTACCATCGCCAGCGTCATCCGCTTGACGGCGTATCTCTATCGCGACGAGATCGCCGTCATGAGGCTGGTGGGTGCCACCGAGCTCTACATTCGCGGCCCCTTCTACCTCGAGGGGCTGATTCAGGGCCTGGCGGGGGGCCTGCTGGCAGTCGTGGGCCTCTACCTCGCCTTTGCGGCGGTGAATCCAGGGGCAACAACGACCCCCATGGGTATGGTCGTGATCGACGATTTTCTTTCGGCCGGGTCGTTGATCCTGCTCCTGCTGCTCGGCGGTCTGGCGGGGCTGCTGGGCGCCGTCATGTCGCTGCGGCGAGAGGATCTGGGGGCCGAAGCCTAGACCCTCAGGTGCAAAGAAAAAGGGGGGCGATGAGGCCCCCCTTCCGGTCTTAACTGGGATCTCCGAGCAGGATTCAGCTCGTCGGCGGTGGCCCCCCGGGTAGCTGCTTGAGCTGCTCCTTGATCTTGGCCTCTTCGTCGGCGAGCTCCTGGATCTTCTTGTTCTCTTCTTCCACCTGCTTGTTGTACTCGGCGGTCTGGCGGTTCTCTTCGACCCTCTGGACCGATCTCGAATCGCCGGCTCGCTGGTAGGCGACAATGGCCTGATCGTAATTCTTCTGCTTCTCGTAGACAAAACCGAGCTGCTTCCAGATGGTGGCTTTGTCCTTGCTGGCTTTGGCCAGCTCGAGGGCCTTCCTGAGAGCGGCGTCAGCCGAGCGGTACTGCTCCTTTACCGTGTAGGCCTGGCCCATGTAGTACTGGGGCAGCCAGTCACTGGCATTCTTGGCGGCCGCCTGTTGGTAGGCGGAGATGGCCTGGTCGTACTGCTTGGCTCCCAGTTGAGCGTCGCCGAGCAGCAAGTAGTTCTCGTAGGTGCCACTCGCCGAAGCCAGTTTCTGGGCCACACCCGCGGCCTTGGTGTAGGTCTGGGTCTTGGCGTTGCCGGTGGACTCCCGACCGCGCCTCACCAGGGCCCGGGCATAGGCGCGCTGGATGTCCTGCGAGCCGGGATCCAGTTGCGAGGCCTTCTCCAGCGCGCTGACGGCTGCGCTGGTGTCACCTGCCTTGAGCGCCATGGCCCCGTACTTGAACTGCAGCTGGGCGTCTCTGGGATTGGCTCGGGCCGCCTTGGCCAGCTCGGCCATTGCGCGGTCGGAGTCGCCACTCTTCTCGAACGCGGTGGCCAGCATCTGATGCAGCACCGCCTGCTGCTTTGCAGGCAGCGAGGAGGCATCGATCTTGCCCAGAATGGCTCCCGCGTCGGCATGACGGCCAAGATCGAGATAGGCCTTGCCCAGGGTCAGCTGAACCTGAACATTGTTCGGGTCGAGCTCGAACGCCTTACGCAGGTGGGTTAGGGCTTCCTGATTGCGGTTGAGCTTGAGCAGAGCCTGTCCGAGCATCAGGTGGCCCTGATACACATCCGGCTGCTGCTCGACCACCCCTTGGAACTCCTTGGCTGCTTGGGCGTAGTTTCCGGCTTTGAAGGCGGCGACGCCTTCGTCCCATCCGGCTTCGACCACGGCCACGGAGCCCGTGAGAAGAGTGACCAGGGAGAGAGCTGTAATGAGTTTCCTAAACATGATGTTTCTCCTTCGTCGTGGTCGTCTCGATTTCCGACTCTTTGCTCAATATATCAGCTGCCTATCTCCGCTGCCGCCAGTGGCACCTCGCCGAGCTCAGGGCCTCGATTCAGGCCCTGAGCTCTGGAGTATTCCGTCTTACATGGAGGCGAGGCGGACTACTGGAGACGGAAATTGACCGTCAGATTGTAAATGACCGCAACCGGCTTGCCGTTCAGCGTCGCCGGCTTGAACTTCCACTTCTTTACCGCATCGGCGGCGGCCTGGTCCAAGCCCATCGGCAGACCCTTGAGGATCTTGACGTTGGTCACAGTTCCCTGCTTGTCGATGATGGCCTCGACGATCACCACCCCCTGGATGCGTGCCTTGCGTGCGATCTCGGTGTATTGCGGGGATGGTGCGGTGATCTTGACCGGTGGCACGACGTCTCCGCCGACACGAATCGGGCCCTCGGGCTCCGGTGCCGGTGGTGCGTCGGGAACGCCGAAAATGATGTCGGTATCCGGCAGGTCGAGCTCGGGCTGGTCTTCTTCGGCCAGCCGGATGGGCTCCGGCTCGTCGGGTGTCGGATCCGGAATCGGCATCTTCTTCGACTTGGGCTTCGGGATCTCCTGCTGCTGCTTGGGCGGCGGCGGCTTGAACCGGACCTGTTGGACGACGTAGACCTTTTGCTTCTTAGCCTCAGTGGCTTCGGCCATGATCGGCCTTAGCTTGACTACGAAGAAGATCGCGTGGGCAATGATCGCAATGACAAAAGCCCAGCGCATCGTCTTGCGGTCGAGCTCGTCCTCATAGGCAAAGGTCGCAAACTCCGCGCCACCGATATCGGATCGGGAGCTGGCCTGGGCTTGGCTGGTCGGCTGCTTCTTTTCGTTTGCCATGATCGTCAATACCAGAACATTTGAATTTCTCGCTGCGTCGGGATGGAGACGTTCTTGACTTCGATCCCGATCTTGTCCTTGGCTTGGCGCAGCTCATCGAAAACATCGACCATATAGCCGTACTCGGCTATCTCGTCTGGCCGAATGATCACCGGCTTCATCGGATTTCGTTCGAGCTTGGGCTTCAGGTAGTCGAGCACCTCTGATAACTCCATCGGCCTGTTGTCCACCATCAGCACTCCACCTGGCTGAATCTCGATCAGGACCGATTCTTCTTTGTCGACGAGGGGCGTGTCTTCTTCCTGAGGCAGAGAGAAGTCGAGACCTCTGGTGGCAGCGAACGTGGTCGTGACCATGAAGTAGATGATCAGCAAGAAGGCGATATCCGCCATGGAGGCGGTGGGTATCTCGTCACTGACGGTTCCACGTTTGAATCTCATGACCTACCCTCCCGAGGCGGTGGATTCGACCGTCTCCTGCTCTGAGAGCAGGTAGATGACTTCGGCCTTGGCCTGTTTCAGTGCGTCGATCACCCGATCCACGTATCGGTAAGGAACAGTGTTATCGGCTTTGAGCACGAAGGCTTTGTGTGGATCCGCTGCCACCACGCCCGCGGCGAAGGAAAGAACATCCTCGGGCCCGGGCACCGGGACGCTGATCTCTTCGCCGCTGCTGACGCGAATCTGACCGGCCTCGGTGATGGAGATGTAGGCTGCCTTCTTGGGGATTTCGAATCTGATCTCCGTCTTCGGCAGGTAGACCTGAGTCTTGTCTACCTCGAAATTGATCGTAACCATGAAGAAGATGATCAGCAGGAAGGCGATATCCGCCATAGAGGCAGTGGGGATGCCTTGTTTTTGAACCGATCGAACCTGAATTCTCATGGCGTCGTTCTCACTCCCCTTTCATGCCTGCCTGGCTCCGACAGCTATGAGCTCCTGGCGGAGCCGCTGGTCCGAGCACCCGTTGTCGCCGGCGGCTCGGGTGAAATTCCACTACGCTGCATCTCACCAAAGGTCTCCAGCAGCATGTTGGTGGAGGTCTCGATGTCGCGGACGAACTTGTTGATCCGGCTCATGAAGTAGTTGTAGGCGAGCTGAGCCGGAATCGCGACAAAAAGCCCGGCGGCGGTGGTGATCAGCGCCTCCGATATACCCGCTGCCACCAGACCGGGATTCGACAGACCGGCTTCGGCGAGAGCGTCGAAGGATTTGATCATCCCGACCACGGTGCCGAAGAAGCCGAGAAGCGGCGAGACGTTGGCAATCGAGGCTAGCCAGACGAGGTTTCGCTCCAGACGACCCATCTCGAAGAGGGCCGCGTTCTCGATCGTCTTCTCGACGTCTTCTTTCGGTTCGCCATACTTCAACAGCCCGGCCTTCATGATGGAGGGGACAGGGCCCTTGTAGCTTTCGCAGACCTTGATGGCGTCCTTTATCGAACGGTTGACGATCAGTGACTTCCGAATCTTGGCGAGAAACTCGTTGACGTTGATCTTGGCTCGACGCAGGGCAATCCAGCGCTCGATGATGAACACAAGCCCGAGAATCGAGAAGATCAAGAGGGGCCACATTACCGGGCCGCCTTCCCTGAAGATCTTCATGAATGTTCCGCCGAATTCCACGATTTTCCT
>SBFI01000255.1 GCA_006227875.1 Acidobacteriota bacterium | reverse complement strand
TCCGGGCCGAGGGGGGGAGCCTCACCTACGGTCCGGAGGCCGACGGCGAACCGATCGCCGTAGAGATGGAGCGTCTGACTTTGACTCAGCAACCCCGCGCCGAGCTGCGACTCGCGGCCGAAGGCTCGCTCCTGGATGAAGCGATGACCCTCTCCCTCGACACCGCCAATCTGAACCGCCTCCGGACCGCATCCTCAATCCCTCTCGAGCTCGAGCTCGGCATCGCCGGTGCCGAAGCCCGTGCCGCTGGAACGATAGAAGGCGGCCCGGCCGTGGGCCGTCTCGGCTTCGAATTCGAGATCAGAGGTGACCGGGTCGGCGACCTCAGCGGTCTGCTGGGGATCTCGGGCGAGGCGGATCTGCCTTACCAGGCTCGAGGGCGGCTCGACAACGACCACTCCACAACCCGGCTCCGAGTCGACCACGCTCTCCTCGGTCAATCTGTTCTCACCGGCGAGCTGGCCTGGGTCGACAAGGACCGATTACCAATCTTCAGAGCCGACTTGGCGGCTTCGCTTCTCGATCCAGATGAACTGGCCCTGCTCGTCGACCCTGTCGTCGAGCTCGACTCCGCCGACGACCGGGTCGAGATCGAGTCCCCCATTCTGGCGAGAGATCTGCGAATCGAGGAGGCCGACATCCACCTCGTGGTCGATCGCATACTCCGTCAACCAGTAGACCTCACCGATCTCGAGGCCTCGATCCGCTTCCGAAACGGCCAGCTGGAGGATTCTCCCTTCTCTCTGAGTCTGGGGAATACGTCGTTTCAAGGCGCATTCGGTCTCGACATGACCGGGGTCATTCCCGAAGCACAGGTGCATCTGACCGCGGAGCAGATCGATCTCGGCAACCTGCTGGCAAAGGAGCAGCTCGTGGCCGACGTCGAGCTGACGGTGGAACGGCTCGAGGTCGACTACGTGGCCCGGGGCTCGACACCGTCCGAGCTTTTCAGCCGCTCCGAGCTCGATGCCACCCTGAGCGAGGCCCGGTGGCTGGTCACCGAGCCGCTGACCGAAAAGACTTTCGAAGTCCTGATCGACCGGGCCGAGATCAAAGGTCCCGAGCTCGAGCCGTTCGAGCTCGAGGCTGCCGGAACCGTCAACGAGACACCATTCACGGTCAGCGGCAGGCTCGATCCGCCAACGAGGCGCGAAGATGACATGGAGGAGATGCCGGTAAGTCTCACGGTAAGAGCCGCCGGAGCGCGGCTCGAGGTCTCGACCGACATCGACCTGCCGTTCGATCGCGATCGTCTGACTCTCGGCCTCGAGCTTTCCGGCGAGCGGCTGGACTCACTGTCGCCGCTGGTCGGCGTCGATCTCCCATCGGTCGGCCCCTACCGACTGTCGACCGATCTCGAGGTCAGAGAAGGCAGCTACAACCTACCCAACTTCGAGATGCGCGTCGACGACAGCGATCTCCAGGCCATGATCTCCCTTGCCTACGGCGACCAGCGCCCGCGTCTCACCGCCGATGTGGCGAGCAACCGGTTGGATCTCGATGATTTGTTCGGGGAAGCGGCCATGGTGGACGGCGCTGCCAACCGGGCCGCGGCCGAGTCCACACAGCCGAAGAAGAGCGCCAAGGACGAGCCTCGAGCGCCCGCGCTCACCGCTGAGCTCTTGCGCAGAGCAGACGCAAAGGTCGAGATCAGCCTAGAGCAGGTCCGATCCCTGGGAGAGCTACGAGGTGGAGGCGAGCTGATTGCACAGCTCGAGGACGGGCATCTCGAAATCGAGCCGTTTACTGTCGTACTACCCGAGGGTTCGATCGATTTGCGTGTCGAAGTCGCAGCCATCGACGATCTCCTCGATATTTCGTTCGAGGCCCTGATCGAGCACCTGGACTACGGACCGCTCCTCAAACGGTTGGATCCTGCCAACGAGGCCGAAGGGGTTCTGAGCCTGAACAGCCGCCTGCGGTCACAGGCGCCCGCCTTGGAGGAGATGCTTGTCTATGCCGATGGCCACTTCGACTTCACCCTCTACCCGGAGAACCTCAGCACCACTGTCTTCGACCTCTGGGCGACTCATCTGGTGGCCGCTCTGCTACCGACCCTCGACTCGGGCCCGGGTCCGCGGCTCAACTGTGTTGTCGGGCGATTCACCGTCGACAGCGGTCTCATGAAACCCGACAGCTTGCTGATCGACACCTCGCGTATCCGGGTGCGCGGCAAGGGGAAGATCGACCTGCCCTCGGGTCGGCTGCAGCTGACCCTCAAACCGCGGCCAAAGACCCGAGGCTTGATCAGCCTGGCCACACCGGTCCGGGTCACCGGACGCCTGGACGACCCCTCGATCCGGCTCAGCACCAGTGGCCTCGCTCGGACCTTCTTTCGGATCTCGGTTTGGTTCTGGACGATGTACCTGGAGCTTCTGCGCAAGCCCCTGCCGGCCGATGGAGCCGATATCTGCCTCGACCCACCCCCAAGGCCCGACCTTCAACTCTACTCACCGATCGACTGACACCTCACTGCGACCGGTCGAAGCGGCCGGTCTCCGTGCGGGCCGATCCAGAGGCGGTTGGCGGCGCGATGGCCGAGGACTAATGAATAATGGTGGTTATGACGGCTCGCCGAGCGCCCGTGGCAATCTCACGGTCTATCTTGATTCTCATGCTGGGACTAGCGACGCCGTCTATTCGTGCTCAACAAGAGATAACACCTCCCGACGACGCGGACCTGGCGAACCACGCCTACACCAACGACGTCGGCTTTGGCGGCTACAGTGTCGGCACCGAGGACGTAAGCACCATCCGGTTGCCGATCTCCCACCGTTTCCGCACCGTAGAGGAGGACGATTGGGGCGTGAGGCTAAAGCTTCCGATCTCCTTCGGTGTCTACAACTTCGACTTCCCCGATATCGTCGAGGGCATCAGCTCCGACCGCCTGAAGACCCTGGCGTTTGTTCCGGGTGTCGAGTTCCAGATGCCGGTGAGCCGGCGCTGGACGCTCGAGCCCTATCAGGATCTCGGTCTGGGCAAGGACTTCGAGGGCGGTGACCTGTTTCTGCTCTCGACCACCGGGCTCAAGGGCATCTACACCCAGCCGTGGAAGGCGGTGACCTTCACCTTCGGCCCCGGCGTCAGATACAGCCTCAGCCACTCCTCGAGTGGTCTCAACAACGACGACTTCGCCGCGGTCGAGGTCGGTCTCGACACCCGCTATCCGCTGGGAATCGCCATCAAGGACCACAAGGTCGACTCGAGCGTCTACCTCATCGCCCGGCACTTCTTTCGTACTCTGGTTTTTCAGCAGCCGGGAGGCTCGATCGAGATCGAGCGTCAGTTCGAGGTGGGGCTGACCTTTGGCGCTACCCCTCGGCCGCTGGTGTGGAAGTTCAGAATCCCCCGGATCACGATCGGCTACCGCTTTGGCGAGAGTCTGCGGGGGATCCGCATCAAGCTCGGCTTCCCGTTCTAGAGAACGAGTCTCTCAGACAGCTCAGAAGGTCCGGCCGATAAACAGGTAGACCTTGCCGTTGCCGGTGTCGGCGTAGCCGTAGGCCAGGTAGACCGGCCCGATTGTGGTGTCCATGCCCACAAAGGCGGTGGCGGTATAAATGAGATCGTCGAGATCGACTTCGTCTCTGTCCGACCAAGCGTTCCCGGCCTCGAACCAGCCGCCCAGATACTTCTTGCTGCCGAGCTCCCGATAGTAACCGAGCCGGCCGACTCCGAAGTATTGCCCCTGAATCTGCTCCTCCTCGAAGCCGGAGAGTGAAAAGAAGCCGCCGATCGCGAACAGGTCGTAGACGGGAAGCTCCTCTCCCGGGCTCCAGCCACCTTGGACGCTGGCAAAGATGGTGTTGCGACGGTTCCAGGTCCACCACGATGCCAGATCCCCCTCCACGCGGTGATAGTCGTTGTCCGCGCCGAGGCTCTCGCGCGAGTAGAAGCTCTCTCCACGAAAAAAGTACCCCTGGCGCGGGAAGAAGGGATGGTCGAGCCGGTCGATGATGATACGCGTCTCCAAAGCCCCGATATCGAAGTCGCCGACTTCGTCGGTCGCGTCGGGTGGGATGGTGCCGGTCTTGAGCTTGACATCCGAGCGGCCCCTCACCAGTCCGATCCTCGCCTCGCCATACTTGCCGAACTGGTAGCCGAGATCGACGGCCCCCGAGAAGGTGCCGATGTCGAACTCGGCCACGGCCCGTAGATCCTGGAAGAGACGCCGTGGGCGAGCGTCCCACAAAAGACGGGGGGCAATGAACCACCGCCCCTTGAAATCGAGCGGCTGGTAGAGCTCGGACAAGATCCCACGCCGCCGCCCGAGCAGCAGATCGGTGCGCAGCTCACCAGTCATGTTGATCAGGATCGAGGCATCGAACTCACCGGAGAGGTCGGAGCTCAGCTCGAGACCGAAGTGCAGGTAGCTCGGGCCCCAGGGCTTCTCCTCTGTCTGGATGACCAAACCATAGTTGTCGCCCTCCTCCGCCAGCCAGTACGACACCTGCTTGAAGTCACCCAGGCCAAAGACCAGGCGGATGTCCTTCTCGAGCGCGTCGAGATCCAATGGGTCCCCCGGCTGCTGTCTGATCTTGTTGCGGATGATCCGCTCGTCGACCCGCCGGTTGCCCTCGATATCGATGTAGTCGATGGTCCCGGTTGGCAGGGGCCCTACGGCCCTCGCCTCCGTATGTCGCTGGTACTCCTCGGGACTAACTGCCAACTCTCGCAACGCCTCCTCGTTCTCCCAGGCACCCTCCACGCCGGTCTGCAGGATCTTCTTGCTGGCACCGAACTGCAGCGTGCCGTACTGAGCCACGCCCGGCGGGGTGATGACCAGATCGGCCGCGGCCAATTGAGGCTCCATGTTGCGGCGGGTCAGAAAACGCATGGTCTGCTGGTAGACCTGGATCATCGACTCCACCTGCCGATCGGTCAGGGGAGCGCCGACATCTACGGCGATAACGATGTCGGCTCCCATCTCACGGACCACATCCACCGGCACGTTGTTGCTAAGACCGCCGTCCACCAGAAGCCTGCCGTCGAGAGAGACCGGGGTGAACACCGTGGGGATGGCCATGCTGGCCCGCATGGCGGTGGCCAGATTGCCATGGCCGAGCACCACCGCTTCACCGGTGTGGATGTCGGTCGCCACCGCCCGAAAGGGTGTAGGCAGCCGGTCGAAGTCCTCCACGTCGGCGACCGGCAGGGTCAGCGATTGCAGCATGAAATAGAGCTTCTGCCCCGTTTTGAGACCGGTCGGCCAGACAATGCCGCTCTTCTTGATACCCAGCTGCAGGTTCATGGCGTATCGTCGCTGCTCCTCCTTGCGTCGAAAGGCCAGGTCCTTGCGTTGCGTCTGATCCTCGAGGGTGTCGATCCAGTCGATCTCGAGCAGAACCTCCTCCATTTCGTCGGGTGATAGACCGGAAGCATAGAGACCGGCGATGATCGCTCCCATGCTGGTGCCGCCGATGTAGTCGATCGGCACATTGAGCTCTTCGAGCACCTGCAGGACCCCGACGTGAGCCACCCCCTTCGCTCCACCTCCCGCCAGGGCCAGGCCGATCTTGGGTCGCTCCTGATCCTTTTCCGCCGCCCCCATGGCTGGGACGAGCAACGCAAGCGTTATAAAGCAGATGACTATAGAGTTGGTCCTCACGATCCCTTCCCCCTCCAAGAACAGAGCCCGTGCCGGCTCC
>SBFI01000322.1 GCA_006227875.1 Acidobacteriota bacterium | reverse complement strand
CGAGCGGCTGCCAGCTCGCGGTCGAACCTGAGGTCGGCCACGAACCACTTGCCCTCGCCAAACCGCCGCTCCAGCCCGCCCGCGAGGCGCTGGAAGCAGAGAATGTCGTCTACCCCGAGGCGGCGTGCATCGACACCCTGTCTTTGCAGATAGGTCTGCAGCGGGTTGACACCATGATCCGAGGTAAGGGCGACGACGACCTGCTCGCGCCCGATCTCCTGATCGACAAATGCGAGCAGGTCGCCCAGGGTCCGGTCCAGACGCAGAATGACATCCAGCAACTCGGGGCTGTTGGGTCCCCAGTGATGGCCTACTTTGTCGGTCGCTGAGAAAGAAAGACCAAGGAAATCGGTTACAGGGTCTTTTCCCAACTCCTCGCTCCTGATCAGAGCTTTGGCGAACACGCCAAGGTACTCGTCCACAAAAGGTGAGGCCTCGAAGAGATCTTCGTAAAAGTGCTCTTCCGGGGCCACGGTGGCCCGACCCAGTGGATGGGGGAATCGGTGCCCAAAGGGCTCACGCTCGACCGGCTCGATCTCGTAGACGACGCCCGCCGATGCCACTACTGGCAGCGGCTCCCACGCCTGACCAAAGTAGCGATCGACATAGAGCTCGCGGTGGAACTCGGTCAGCCAGGCGGGCTCGTCTTCGCGGTAATAGTCCGAGGTGACAAAGCGACCGGTATCCTCTTCGTACCAGTAGGACGCATCCCCAGTTTTGCCGACCATGAGAACCGCCGCACGAGGCTTGCCACTGGCACCGAACACTTTCGATCTCGGGTCGGAGACCTTGAGCCAATCGCCGAGCGTCGAGGCCAGCAGCCGGTGCGGTGACCACTCCGGATCGTACCGGTCGTCCTCGACGGCGTCGACCGTCTTGCCACTGGTCGGATCGAACCAATCATTTGCGATTACACCATTATGGGATGGGTGTTTTCCGGTGACCAGCGACGCGTGCCCCGGCGCCGTCTTGGTGTCCGAGTGGTGATGCGAAGCATTCTCAAACACGAACCCTTCCTCGAGCAGACGCAGGAAGCCATGCTGGAAAAGCGGCCGGAACCGCTCGAGGAAGTCGGCCCGAACCTGGTCGACGACGATAAGAATGATCAGCCGGGGAGCGTCGGCCGCAGGCTGTGGCTCGGCGCGGATCGGCTCCCCTGCACGGCAGGAGAGAAGGAGAACAAGGGAAACAAGAGCGAGAATGGAAGCCCTTCGGTAGGTGCTGACTCTCACCGTCGTACCTCCAACTCGGGCTCTGCGGGTGGTGGACCGGTCGTGTTGCGCACCACGAGGCTCGGTGCGACCACCTCGTGCGTAGGCTCTGTTCGGCCCTTGTCGATCCGCTGGAAAAGACGCTCGACCGCCATTTGGCCCATCTCGATACTCGGCTGGTGGATACTGGTCAGCGAGACGTGTCTCAATGCCGCCAGTGAGGTGTTGTCGTAGCCGATCACGGAGATGTCACTCGGGATCCCAAGACCGGCTTCCTCGAAAGCATTGATCGCACCCATCGCACAGAGATCGTTGGCGGCGAAGACGGCCGTGGGTAAAGGTCGCTTGCTGAGAAGCTCTTGCGCGCCCTGATAGCCGCGGGGCTCGGTGTAGCCACCAGACACCAAGACGATGTGTTCCACGAGACCCAGCCGGCGCATGGAGTGCTCGTAGCCTTCTCGGCGTTCCTGGGCACCCGCCCCTGTACCACCGTCTATGTGGGCGATGCGAGCATGCCCCAGGGCGTGGCAGTGATTCACCGCCATCTCCGCTCCGGCCCGGTCATCGTTCGTAACGCTGTCGGCAGACGACGTCGTCGGGGTCGGGCGATGAAGGACAACCACCGGCACCGAGCGACCGATGCGGCCAATCGAGTCCTGATCGATGCGGGGGCCGGCCAGGATCAGACCGTCCACCCACAGCTCGAGCAGATTCTCGATCGCCTCCGTCTCGCGTTCCTGTTGTCGGTCGCCCGTTGTGAACAGCACCTTGTAGCCCAGCTCGGAGGCTTGTTGCTCGATCCCGGAGACCACATCGCCAAAGAAAGGGTTGCGGAGATCGGACACCATGACCCCGACAATCTTGGTGCGGCGCTGAACCAGACTCCGCGCCATCAGGTTGGGCCGGTACCCGAGCTCGGCCGCCGCCCTCAGCACGGCTTCCCTACTCCTCGCGCTGACCTTCTCCTCCCCACGAATCACCATCGACACCAGGGATTTCGAGACCCCCGCCTTGCGGGCCACATCTCGGATCGTGGGCCGACGCCGAGGTGAGGACTCGGTGGGATTCACGGCGTTTTGTCCTTGACTTTTTGCTCGTGGAATGCTACAACCGTTTGGAACGTTCCAGATCTTAACCGAAAAAGGTCGCTGAGGCAAGCCTGGAACGTTACAAAAAGATCCCGGTCCCAAAACTCAAGCAGGAGCAACGACAACTTCTTGGCTCTTATGTCGCTAAAGTTGGAACGTTCCAGTCGGTCTTTGGAAAAGGAGGGAAATATGCAATCGCCGTCTCACCTCTCAAATCGAGTCGTTTTCATACTGGTCGTGGTGCTGGCGCTGGCAACGACTGCTACCGCACAAGACCCAACCGGCGTCGTCACCGGCAGGGTCCTCGACACGGGTGGCAACGCCGTCATCGGCGCCAGCGTGAGTATCGTCGGCACCCGACTGTCCGTCACCAGCGGCGAGCGGGGCTCATTCCGACTCAAGGTCGTTCCGGCCGGGCCCCAGCAATTGCTGGTAACCTACCTTGGCTTCGGGGCCCACACGTTCGACATCGAGGTCGTTGCAGGGGAGGTGCTGACTCAGGATGTGGTTCTCGAGGCCTTTGGCGACGAGATCGAAGTGCGCTCCACCCCCCTTCTCGAGGGGCAGGCCGCGGCGCTCAACCGGCAGAAGAACGCCCCCAACATCACAAATGTGGTGGCCGCCGACCAGATCGGTCGCTTTCCCGACAAGAACACCGCCGAAGCGACGCAGCGGATTCCGGCCATTACCCTCCTGCGTGACCAGGGCGAAGGACGCTATGCCCTGGTGCGGGGCACAGAGGCGCGGCTCAACTCCACCACCATCAACGGTGAGCGCATTCCGTCACCCGAGGCCGGCACCCGGGACATCGCTCTCGATGTCATCCCCGCCGACCTGTTGGAGGCCATCCAGGTCTCCAAGGCCCTCACCCCCGACATGGATGGTGACTCCATCGGCGGCACCATCGACCTGGTAACCAAGCGTGCCCCCGAACAGACTCATCTCTCGGGCACCTTGGGCCTCGGATATACCGAGATCGTCGAGGACACGATCACCAACGGCAATTTCACCTACGGCGACCGTTTTGGCGAACGCAAGACCGGTGTACTCATCTCCGGCACCGCCTGGGTCAGTGACCGCGGTTCTCATAACTTCGAACCCGAGTACGACGATGGATTCCTCAAGGAGAACCAGCTGCGCAATTACGAGATCACACGGGAGCGGTACGGTGCCACCTTCTCGCTCGACCACCAAGGCTCCGATCGCGCGCTCTACTACCTGCGTGGTGTGTGGAACAACTTCCAGGACACCGAGATTCGGCGGGCCAAGGTCGAGAACGTTGACGACGGTGAAATCGAGCGGGAAATCAAGGACAGACTGCAAGAGTCGACGATTACCTCCCTGACCGCCGGCGGCAGCTATCTGGCGGGTCGCTCCTCGTTCGACTACCGGGTGGCCTGGAACCGGGCCGAAGAGACGACACCCGACCAGGTGACCTCCCTCTTCCTCCAGGAGGATGTGGAATTCAATCCCAATGTCACCCCCGATTCCATCAATCCAAACAACATCCAGACCAATCCGCTGAACGAAGACATCAACGAGTTCCTCTTCGACGAGACCGAGACCGAGTTCAAGGACAACACCGAAGAGGACATCGTAGCGGCCTTCGATTTCTCCCGTGGTTTCTTTCGTGATGCCAGCTTCAGCGGTCTGTGGAAGGTCGGCATCAAAGGCCGGTTCAAGGACAAGGAGCAGGATGTAACGGTGGAGGCCTGGGAGCTGGATGATGGTGATCTCTTCTTGACCTCTGTCCTCTCCGACTGGACGTCGGCTACGGAGTTCCTGGGTGGCCGCTACGACATCGGGCAATTCCAGATACCCGAGGCAATGAGGGACTTGGTAGAAAGCGGCGCCTTGGAGGGCGAAAGGATCCTGGAGGAGGACCTGGCGGACTTCAAGGCCAGCGAGGACACCTTGGCGGCTTATGGAATGGCGGATCTCGCCCTCGGCGGCAAGACCTCCCTTCTCGGCGGACTTCGAGTCGAGAACACCGAGACCGACTACGACGCCTTCGAGCTCGTGTTCGACGAGGAGGGAGACCCGTTGGACCTCATGCCTGTAACAGGCGGCCAGGACTACACCGAGTGGCTTCCCATGATCCACCTCAGGTATCTGGTGGACCCGAA
>SBFI01000083.1 GCA_006227875.1 Acidobacteriota bacterium | reverse complement strand
ACCGAGAAGGAACTGCTACCCGGCAAGCTGTGTGAGGTGCACGAGGCGCCGGTGGAGTGGAAGTCCGAAGACAACATCTTCTTCAAACTCTCTCGCTATCAGAAGCCCTTGCTCGATTGGTACGAGCAGAACCCTGGGAGCGTGCTGCCTGTCAGCCGCGGTAACGAGGTCAAGAGCTTTGTCGAGAGAGGGCTAAAGGATCTTTCGGTCAGCCGGGCCAATCTCGCCTGGGGTATCCCCTTCCCGGGGCACCCGGGTCAGACCATCTATGTATGGTTGGAGGCCCTGAGTAACTACATCACCGCGCTGGGCTTTGGTCAGCCGGAGAACGAAGACTTCTACAACACGTTCTGGTCCACCGGTGACGGGACCAGGATCCATCTCGTGGGCAAGGACATCCTGCGATTCCACGCTGTCTACTGGCCGGCTTTCTTGATGTCGGCCGGCCTGCCACTGCCATCGTCGATTGTCGCCCATGGCTGGTGGCTGCGGGACGAGCGCAAAATCTCCAAGTCGGCGGGCAATATCGTCCGCCCCGATGACCTGCTCGAGCAGTTCGGTTCCGACAGCCTGCGCTACTTTCTGATGCGGGAGATGGTCTTCGGCCAGGACGCCCAGTTCTCCGACGAGGGGTTTGTGGATCGGTTCAACAGCGATCTGGCCAATGATCTGGGCAACACCGTGAGCCGGGTGGTGACGCTGAGCCGGCGGACCTTTGCCGGCCGCACACCGCCCGAGGCCTGTGACGACAACCGTCTGATCGCATTGGCTGAGGAGACCATCCGCGACTACCACGCGGCGATGGCGGAGCTCGCCTTCAGCCGGGCGTTGGAGAGTCTCTGGCGGCTGCTCGCCGAGACCAATCAGTATCTGGCCGAGAAGGAGCCATGGAGGCTGGTCAAGACCGAAGGTACCAGCCCCGGCGTCTCTCGCATTCTGTGGAACGGTCTGGAAGCCACCAGAATCGTGGCCACCGGGCTGCTGCCGTTCATGCCGCAGACGGCTCCGCGGATTCTGGCAGCCCTGGGTACGGAGTCGACACCCGAGGATTTTTCGACCCTGGCTTGGGGAGCGACACCCACCGACAGCGAGCTGCCCTCATCTGAGCCATTGTTTCCGCGTATCGACAAGGAAGCCTATTTTGCCGACTCCGCGCCGGACGATTCCGGGGGTGTGGGGGAGGCCTCGCAAGACGGGGGAGAGAAGAGAGAGATGATCACCATCGAGGAGTTCTTCCAGACCAAGCTCAGAATCGCCACAGTCGTTGCCGCCGAGAGGGTGGAGAAGTCCGACAAGCTGATCCAGCTCACCGTCGATCTGGGAGACGAGACCCGGGTGGTGGTGGCCGGGATCGCCAAGGAGTACACCGCCGATCAGCTGGTGGGCAAGCAGGTGGTCATCGTCGCCAATTTGAAGCCCGCCAAGCTGATGGGGATCGAGTCGCAGGGGATGATTCTGGCCGCCTCCGACGACGGTCGGCCGGTCCTCCTTCACCCCGAGGGCCCGGTTCCAAACGGCACGCCTGTCCAGTAACAGACCTACACCGGGTTGGGGACGTCGATGAACTCCACTTCGATGCCGAAGTGGACCTCGAGGTGCTCGCCGAGGGCTTGTATTCCCAGGCGCTCGGTGGCGTAGTGGCCGGCGGCGACAAAGTGGGTGCCGGTCTCCCGTGCCACGTTCATCACCCACTCTCGTGGCTCGCCGGTGAGGAAGAGATCGATCCTTCGATCGACGGCCTCGTAGAGCAGCGAGGCCGCCGCGCCGCTGACGATGGCGACGGTGGAGACAGGATCGGGGCCGTGGGTAAAGGCCAACGGCTGCTGGCCGAAGATCTCTTGACTGCGTTCGAGAAAGTCTGCAATCGTCATGGCCTCGGCAAAGGTGCCGCTGAAGCCGATCGGCTGACCTTCGTAGTCGCCAAAGGGCTCGATCTGACCCAGACCAAAGGCGCGGGCGGCGACGGCGTTGTTGCCGACGACGGGGTGGCGGTCGAGCGGAAGGTGATAGGCGAGAAGGCTCATCTCGGCGCGGATGAGCTCGACGACCCGGCGATATTGCACACCGGTGAGGGCTCCGGACTGACCCTCCCAGAAGAGGCCGTGGTGGACGATCACGCCATCGGCACCGGTCTGCCGGGCGCGGACAAAGAGCTCCTGGCATGCCGACACACCGGCGACCAGCTTGCGGACCTCCGGGCACCCCTCGACCTGGAGACCGTTGGGACAGTAGTCCTTGCCGACACCGGCCTCCAGATAGCCGTCGAGGTAGGTAGCGAGATCGCTCAATGATACAGAGGCCATGGTCGCCCTCTAGAAGACCGGTCGATGTCTAGCTGACTTCTTGCTCGGTGGGGGAGCCGTCCTCGAACGCCGCTCGAGCCAGACGGCTGGCGTAGAGCCGCTTGATGCGGGCGAAGTCCTCGTGGCAGCGGAGAAAGGCGTCCACCAGCTCGGGATCGAAGTGCAGCTCCCGGTCGATGGTGATTCGCCGGATGGCCTCCTCGTGAGAGCAGGCGCTCTTGTAGGCACGGTCGCTGGTAATGGCATCGTAGGCGTCGGCCAGGGCGACGATCCTGGCCGCGAGCGGGATATCGCTGCCGGTGAGACCCGCCGGGTAACCCGAGCCGTTCCAGCGCTCGTGGTGGCTGTAGGCGATCTCGATCCCCATGTTGAGAAAGCTCTGGGCGTGGTAGTGCTCGATGACGGTGCGCAGGGTGTCGCCGCCGATCGAGGTGTGGGTCTGCATGACCTCGAACTCGTCCGGAGAAAGCGGGCCGGGCTTGAGCAGGATGGCGTCGGGGATACCCACCTTGCCGATGTCGTGGAGGGGGCTCGATTTGAGGAGATGGTGGGTAAACTCCGCGGTGGCCTCGTCGGAGTATGGGCCCGACTGCAGCTCTTCGGCGATGCGGTGGCTGTAGGCAGCCATCCTTTCCAGGTGCAGCCCGGTCTCCTGATCCCTGGACTCGGCGAGCTTGGCCAGGGTCATGAGGGCGATGTCGCGGGTCTGACGAATCTCCCGCGTCTGTTCGTCCACCATCCGCTCGAGATGGAGACGGTACTCCTCGTTCTCACGTAAGAGGCGGTGCCGCTCGACGCCGTGGAACACTACGTTGCTCAAGTTGTCTAACTCGAAGGGCTTGATCAGATAGTCGTAGGCGCCCTCCCGCAGACAGCTGCGCACGGTCTCCAGGTCGCTCAGCCCGGAGATCATGACTACCTGGATATTCTCGTCCAGCTGTTTGAGACCGTGAAGGAGCTCGACACCGGTTGCGCCCGGCATGTGCACGTCGGATAGGACGAGAGCAGCCGCGGGGTAATCGCGGACTATTTCCAGCGCTTCTTCAGCGCTGCTCGCGGTGCGGCACTGGTGCCCGAGATAGTTGATTTGTGAGGCGAGAAGCTCGCGGACGGGCGCCTCGTCGTCCACGATCAGGACGTAGTCGTGCTCTGGGGCTATTTCCGTCCTGTCCACCTTGGGGTTACCGACCCGGACGCGTGCTCCGGCCACCTCCCCGTCCGGAACCCCCTCTTCCCGAACGCGGCCCCCGACTACCTCCTCTGTCCTGGCCCCGTGGTCGACGGGGCCGACGGTCCTGACTGTCGTCCTCAGTGTAGCCCATTCCAGCGTATTCCGCTGGATCGAAGTCCGGAGCCTCCATGATGACGGCCTTGCGTGACAGCCGAACCTTGCCCTGATCGTCGATGTTTATCACCTTGACCCGGACTTCATCGCCCTCCTTGACGATGTCGGTCACCTCTTTGACGCGATAGGGTGCCAGCTCGCTGATGTGGATCAGGCCGTCGGCACCGGGCAAGATCTCGACAAAGGCGCCGTACCCCTCGACACGACGAACGATGCCGTCGTAGAGCTTGCCGATCTCCGGGGTTTCGGTCAGCTTCTCGATGATCTCTTGTGCCCGCTTGGCGGCTATGCCGTCGGGCGAGGCGATGATCACCTTGCCGTCGTTGTCGATCTCGACCTCGCAGCCGGTCTCCTCGACGATGGAGCGGATCGTTTTTCCACCCGGTCCGATGACGTCGCGGATCTTGTCGGTCGGGATCATGATCGTGTGGAGCCTGGGTGCGTATTGCGACAGCTCCTCGCGCGGCTCACTAATCGCCTTCTCCATCAGATCGAGAATGTGCAGTCGACCGGTGCGCGCCTGCTCCAGGGCGGTGCCCATAATCTCGCGGGTCACCCCGGCGATCTTGATGTCCATCTGCAGCGCCGTGATGCCGTCGCGGGTCCCGGCGACCTTGAAGTCCATGTCACCGTAGTGGTCTTCCTGACCGGCGATATCGGAGAGCACTGCAAAGCTGTCATCGCTCTTGATGAGCCCCATGGCGACACCGGCCACCGGCGCCAGCATCGGCACACCGGCATCGAAAAGCGCCAGTGATCCTCCACAGATGGTGGCCAT
>SBFI01000133.1 GCA_006227875.1 Acidobacteriota bacterium | reverse complement strand
TTTTCGGAGCCTTTCTCGGCGGCGAATTGGAGAGCCGGCTCAACCCATGAATCGAAAGTTACCGGGAAATGTGGCCTGGCTCGATTTGCAGCTTGCGGCCAAAGGCGGCGCGAAATATGTCTTGGTGACGCTCGAGCTCCCAGAGCTCGGTCGAGAGCTCCCGCTTGGAGAGCACCTCGACCGTGACCTTCTTGGGCGTCGTCTTGACCCTCAGCCCCTCGACTGCCCCCATGCGCGAGCGATCCAGGTGCTCGCCGATGCGCAGGCAGGTCAAGAGCGTAACCAGAAGGCGCTTGTCGTCGGGACGGCAGAGGCGACGATAGCCCCCCAGCCGCGGGCGGCCCTTGAGGTGGTAGCGAACCAGCAGGGAGACCAGCGCCTGATCGCGATGAGTGAAGCCGTTCAACGGTGCCGAGGCCACCAGGTAGGCGCCGTGCCGGTCGTGCCGGTAGTAGTTGACGGCCAATCCGATGTTCTGCAGCTGGGCGCCGGCATCCAGCAGCTCGGCCTCGCGGGCGCCAAAGCCGTGGATGGGCTGAAGCTCGGTAAAGAGCTCGCTGGCCAGGTAACGAACCTGGTCGATGTGACCACCCGACCGCGCGTATTGACGAAGAAGATTCCCCACACTGAATGACCGCAAATCGGTGATGAGATGGGGAGCCGGAAGCGAGCGCTCGAAAAAGGCCCCCTCGCGGAGTCCGTAGCCCGAGATCCATAGACCGTCGCGGCCGGTGCGACGCAGCAGCCAGCGATAGACCAGCGCCCCGGCCACAATGACATCCGCGCGATCGACCTTTATACCGGAGATGCGTGCCCGCTTCTTCGACTTGAGCCCGAGCAGCCTGGTGGTGAGAGCATCCAGCGCCTCCCGCTCCAAGAAGTAGCCGTGTATGCGATCCATCAGCGGATATCGACTCCGCCGCTGGACCACACGCGCCAGGTTGCGGATGGTTCCCCCCATGGCCACGAGTGGAGTCGAGCTGGCGGCCAGCACACCTGCGACCTCTTCCAGCTCACCAGCGACCGCCTCTTCCAGCGCCTCGACCTCCTTTTCCTTGGGCGGGTCGGATTGAAGAAAGCGCTCCAATAGCCGCACCCCGCCGAGGGGATAGGCCCGGCCGGCCTCGAAGCCACGGTCACGCATAAAAGAGATCTGGGCGCTGCCGCCGCCGAGGTCGATGACACAGGCTTTGGTCAGGTCGAAGCCGTTGGCGACAGCCAGCACACCCAGCCGAGCCTCCTGCTCACCCGAAAGGACCGTTATCTCGAACCCGAGATCACGGAGAGTCTCGAGCAGCTCTTCCCGGTTGGCGGCGTCGCGCAGTGCGCTGGTCCCCAAAATCTCCAGACTTTCGAGCCCGGTGCTCGATGCGTACTGGGCGAAGAGGGTCAGGGCGAGCTCGGCCCGACGCATGGCAGCAGCAGTGATCTTCCCGTCCCGACCGAGCCCCTCACCCAGCCTCACGGGCTCACGGATCTGATGGACGAGTCGAAACCACTCCCCCGGCTCGTAGGAAAAGACCACCAGCCGGGCGGTGTTCGATCCCAAATCCACGATCCCCAGGCGTGGCATGACGCCCTTTATATCCGTTCGTAGCGGGATCTCCAAAGTGCTACGATCACGCGTCTCATGCGCTCGACAATCCTTGGTGCCCTCGCTATCTGCGTCTCTGCCGCCCTTTGGGGCCTGGACGGAGTAGCGCTTACCCCGCGTCTCTACAACCTGCCGGTGCCGCTGGTGGTCTTCCTGCTGCACGCGGTGCCGTTTGTGCTGATGCAGCCATTTCTCCACCGGAGCTATCGCACACTCAAAGGCTTGCAGCCTGGTGACTGGGTGGTTCTGCTGCTGGTGGCCCTGACCGGAGGGATCCTGGGCACCTTCTCAATCGTCAAGGCGCTCTTCCTGGTCAACTTCAACCAGCTGAGCGTGGTGGTTCTGCTGCAGAAACTCCAGCCGGTCTTCGCCATCGTGCTGGCCGGCCTGCTGCTCAAGGAGCGGATCACACCGAGGTTTCTGTCGTGGGCCGCAGTAGCTATTGCCGGCGCCTATCTGCTCACCTTTGGCCTCGCTCTGCCCGATCTCGACACCGGTGCGGCCACCGCCCGGGCCGCCCTCTGGGCGGCGATCGCTGCGGCGGCGTTCGGCTCGGCCACCGTATTCGGCAAGCGGCTCCTCAGCGCACTCGACTTCCGCGAGGCCACCTTTGGACGGTATGGCCTGACCACGCTGCTGGCGCTCCTCTACCTTCTCGTCAGCGGCACCGGTGTTCCGCTCGCCAAAGTCACCACTCAGAACTGGATGCTGATCCTGGTGATCGGGCTGACCACCGGCAGTGGCGCCATCTTTCTCTACTACTTCGGGCTGACCCGGGTACGCGCCATCGTCGCCACGATCTGTGAGCTCTCCCTGCCCTTGAGCGCCATTCTTTTCGACTACCTGATCAATGGCTCGTTGCTGGGACCCTGGCAATGGCTCGGAGCCGCAGTCTTGATCGTCGCCATCACCATGGTCTCGCTGCGACCCGCCAACCGGCCTCAGCCGCAGCCCGCAACCCAGATCGCCGCATGAACAAAATATTCCTACTCGACACCTCCGTCATCCTCCACGACGCCAACGCCATCAACAACTTCGACGAGCACGATGTCGCCGTGCCGATCACCGTGCTCGAAGAGCTCGACCATTTCAAGAAGGGCAACGGTGTCATCAACCTGCAGGCCCGCGACTTCATGCGTGAGCTCGATCGGCTCTCGGCCCGCACCGACGTCCGCGACTGGATTCCGTTCAACGGCCCGGGCAAGGGGAAGTTCCGCATCGTCGGCGATGAGAACACCCGGCTCGACACGACCCAACTCTTTGGCTCGGACAAGAACGACCACCGTATTCTCAACGCCGCGATGGCGCTGGCCGAGAGGGAGCCCAGCCGCAGTGTCATCCTGGTGAGCAAGGACATCAGCCTGAGGGTCAAGGCGCGAGGTCTGGGTCTAAAGGCCGAGGACTACGAGAGCATCAAGATCCAGGACATCAATCGTCTCTACACCGGGACCACCGAGGTCGAGGTGACCGATAATCTGATCGACCGGTTGTTCGCCGAACGATCGGCGCCCGCGGAAGAGCTGGGTGAGATCGAGCTCGCCGCCAACCAGTACCTCATCCTCAAGAGCCCCTCGAAGTCCGGTCTGGCCTGCTACAACCAGAAGTCTCGTACCATCCAGAGACTTCCCCGGGCCACCGCTTACGGCATCCAACCACGCAACGCCGAGCAGACCTTTGCGCTGCACGCCATCCTAAACCCCGAGGTCCAGCTGGTCTCCTACAGCGGGCCGGCCGGAACCGGAAAGACTCTACTGGCCCTGGCGGGGGCGCTGGAGCAGCGGAGTCGGTTTCGCCAGATCTATCTGGCGCGGCCCCTGGTGCCGCTGGGCAACCGCGATATCGGCTATCTTCCCGGAGACATCGCCTCCAAGATCAGCCCCTACATGCAACCGTTGTGGGACAACCTGGGATTTATCAAGAACCAGTTCGGCAGCACCCAGAGGGAGCACAAGAGAATCGACGACATGATCGAGAACGACAAGCTCCACATCCTGCCGCTGGCCTATATTCGTGGCCGCAGTCTGTCGAACATCATGTTTATCGTCGACGAAGCTCAGAACCTGACGCCGCACGAAATAAAGACCATCATCACCCGGGCCGGCGAGGGCACCAAGGTCGTGTTCACCGGTGACATCTTCCAGATCGACACTCCTTATCTCGATTCTCACAGCAACGGGCTCTCCTACATGATCGACCGGGTCAAGGACAACCCGCTCTACGCCCACGTCAATCTGGAGAAGGGGGAGCGCTCGGAGCTGGCCGACATGGCCAGCCGTTTGCTTTAGTTAGGCTTGCTACCCGCCGCTGCCGAGGGTGATCCTGAGCTGCTTGGGATCGAGGTGTCGGCGCGCGATCTCTTCGACCTCCACTCGGTCGAGCCGGCTCCAGCGAGCCTTTACCCACTCGGGGTCGTCGACCGGCAGCCCGTAGAGCTCGGCAGCCGCCAGAATCTCACTCCACTGTCTGGCGGTCTCGCGCCTGAAGGGCTCGCGACCGAGGAGATACGCCCTCGCATCCTGCATCTCTTGATCGGTGATCCCCGACTCCAGGAGGCGTGTCATCTCCTCCCGCACCGCCTGTTCCGTCCGCGAGAGATTCTCGGGTGCCGTGCCCACATAGATCACCAGTCGCCCCGGGTCGAGACCGGCTCCCGCCACCGTCTCGGCGCCAACCACATAGGCCAGACCCTCCTGCTCCCGGATGCGGTAGGGGATGCGAGCGGTCAGACCGGACCCCGAGCCGAGCACGACACTCACCAGCTCGAGCGCCGGGACCGCCGGATGATTTGCCGCAACCGTTAGGTGACCGGCGTAGAAATGTGCCTGGTCCGCCGA
>SBFI01000246.1 GCA_006227875.1 Acidobacteriota bacterium | reverse complement strand
CCGCACCGTTGCCGTCTTTGTCGACAACGGGGTGCTGCGCAAGGGTGAGCGTCAACAGGTGCTCCACAAGCTGCGCGACAATCTGGATCTGGAGGTCATCGGGGTCGACGCCCGCGACCGTTTTCTGCGGGCGCTCGACGGAGTCGAGGAGCCGGAAGAGAAGCGGCGCACTATCGGCCGGGTGTTCATCGAGGTGTTCGAGGACGAGGCCTCGAAGCTCGAGGACGTTGAGTATCTGGCCCAGGGGACTCTCTATCCCGACGTCATCGAATCGGTGTCGGTCAAAGGGCCCTCGGCCGTCATCAAGACCCACCACAATGTCGGTGGACTCCCCGAGCAGCTGGGCTTCGAGCTCATCGAGCCCCTCCGCCTCCTCTTCAAGGACGAGGTCCGGCAGCTGGGTCGCGAACTGGGTTTGCCGGAGGAGTTCATCGGCCGTCACCCCTTTCCCGGACCGGGTCTTGCGGTACGCATTCTGGGGGCGGTCACCAGGGAGCGGGTGGAGCTGCTGCAGGAGGCCGACGCCATCTACCTCCACGAGCTCCGTGAGCAGGGCTACTACGACAAGGTCAGCCAGGCCTTTGCGGTGCTGCTGCCGGTCAAGAGCGTTGGGGTGATGGGAGATTTTCGGACCTACGAGAACGTCATTGCTCTCAGGGCGGTCGAGACCCAGGACTTCATGACCGCCGACTGGAGTCCGCTGCCCTGCGATCTGCTGGGTCGGGTGGCCAATCGGATCGTCAACGAGGTGCCCGGGGTCAACCGAGTGGTCTACGACGTCACCAGCAAACCACCGGCGACCATCGAGTGGGAGTGAGCCGCTTCGAATTGCTCACCCGGCCGGGGTGCCATCTCTGTGACGAGATGGAAGTGCTCCTCGACGAAGTCCTGCCGCGCCATGGTCTCACCTACGAGCGGGTGGATGTGGATGGAGATCCGGAGCTCAAACGTCGTTATGGCGAGGTGATTCCCGTATTGCTGCGGGATGGTAGGGTGGTGGCCAAGATTCGCCTCGATCCCGAGCGCCTCGAGCGCATTGTCCGTCGCCGGCGGTAGCTGGCCGAGGTAGAAGTCGTGACCCACGCGACTTCTACCTCCGGCTGCTAACCGTTGGACAAGATAAAGCTGTTGCCCCGCAGCCAGGGTGCGGTATCGAGGCCCTCGAGCTCTTCCCGCAGGAGATGGGTGAGGTTCTCGTCCGGCTGCCAGCCGGCTTCCCCGAACCACGCCAGCCACTCCTCGTGTGGCCGGCAGTTGACGTGACCGCGGCCGGTCTGCCCCGGGAGCGCGGCGGTGAAGTAGATCCAGCTGCCAGCCAGCCCGGTCACGGTGGCGACCAGGTCGCGGCTGCGTTTCGGCGGGATATGCTCGGCGACCTCCACACAGCACACCAGATCCCACTCTCCACTGGCGGCAGAGAAGTCACCCACTTCGACCAGCGGCTGGAGCTCGGGCGGCAGGACGTCACGGACGGCGGGCGAGACCTCGATACCGCCACACCGCTTGTCGGCGGCCAGAAACTCGCTGAGTAGAAATCCGTTGGCGCAACCGACGTCATACACCGAGTCGAAGGAGAGATTGTGGAGAAGGAATCGCCCGATTACCCGGTAGTCGCGGCGAAATTTCTCGCGCAGGAGAAAATCCTTGACCCGGTAGGGCTTGAGACGCCGTCGGCGTCGTTCTAGCCAAAGCAATCTCAATTGGGTTCTGCCATCGGACTAGGGGACAGCCTGGCGGCTCTACTTAGGAATGTCTTCGAGTCGTAGGGGTGCCAGCTTGTCCGGGTTCTTCTTCAGCATCTTGGCGAGCCGCGTGGCGACTTGGCGGGGAAGGGTCTCCGGCTGGGTGCTGTTCGGGTCGCCCGAGGTCATCCAACCGCCCGCCATCGTGCCGTGACCACCCCCTTTTCCCCGTCGGCCGATCAGCCGGCGGATCAGCCGGCCGGCGTCGGCGCGCGAATTGGTGGTGCGGATCGAAAGATAGAGGCGGTCACCAAAGTACCCGCTGCACAGTGACCAGGTCTTGCCCTTCATCCTCAGCAGCAGATCGGCGATCTCGGGCACGATGTCCGGTTGGTCGACCTCGCCCAGATGACTTACCACCAGTGTGCCCACTGTCTCCAAGCTGTCCAGCGCATCGTGGAGGTTGCGGTAGTAGGTCAACGGCAGGGGTGGGTTCTGAATCCGGGCCAGTGCCCGGATGTCGGCGAGGGGGTGGAGAGCATCGTAGACGGCCTTGTCGGTACCGGTGAACTCGCGGGCGAAGTCCTGGGTCTCGGAGCGGATGGCATAGACGAGGGCGGTGGCGTTCTTCTTGGTGATCTCCAAACCGCTGATGAGCAGGTACTCCGCCATGATGGTGGCCGTGGCGCCATACTCGGTGCGGATGTCGGTAAACGGGACCTGGTGGGTGGCGCGGCGCGGAAAATGATGGTCGAAGACGATCTCCGCCTTCAAGCGGTCCGGTAACTGGTTGTTGCCGGTCCCGGGCTGGGTGTCGACCAGGGCGAAGTGCTTGTAGTGCTTCCAGTTGAGATGGCGAACGTGGCTCAGCCGGATGCCAAGCACCTTGACCATCTCCTGATTCTCGGCGCGACCAATAATGCCGCCGTAGGCGATGGTCACCCGGCGCCGAAAGCTCTTGCGTAGGAGCTTGCTGAGGGCGGCGGCGGCGGCGATGGAATCGGGGTCGGGGTTGTCGTGGGTGAGTATCAGCCAACGCCCCCTGCTGGATTTGCGGCGCACCAGGGTGGCCAGCTCGTCGAACCGCTGTCGAGTCAGATCGGTGATCATGGAGGTCGGGTCCGATTCGAGATTCTACTCCACGAATATCTTGCCGGGGTTGAGGATGCCCCGGGGATCGAATAGCCGCTTGATGGCGGCCATGGTCTCCAGTTCCGTCTCTCCGACGGCCAGCGGCAGGTAACGACGCTGGGTCCAACCGATGCCGTGCTCGCCGCTGACGGTTCCTCCAAGCGAGACGACGGCACGAAAAAGGTCTTCTTCGGCGGCGTCCCGAGCCTCCTGCCAGGCCTCGGCGTCCAGCTCCCCCTGGACCAGGCTGACGTGTAGATTGCCGTCGCCCGCATGTCCGTAACAGATGGCCTCGAGCCGGTGACGGGCCGCCGCCCGGCGCGCATGGCGCACCAGCTCGGCCAGGGCGGAGCGCGGCACCACCGCATCGGCCTCCTTGTAGAGGGATCGTTGTTTGACGGCCTCGCCGACCTTCTCCCTGATTTCCCACAGACGGCGTTGCTCAGGGGGCTCCTTGGCCAGTAGGACCTCGTCACCGCCCATCTGCTCCGCCGTCTCGCCGAGGGCCGCGGCCCGCCGGAGCAGCTGCTCGGTGTCGTCCCCGTGAAGCTCGATCAGGATGAGGGCGTCGCACCGATTCAGTTGAGCCGGGACCGGATGGGATGCGGCAACGGCTTGGATGGCGCCGCTCTCGAGCAGCTCGCAGGCGGCCGGAGAGTGGCCGCCCCGAAAAATCTCACACACCGCTCGCGCCGCCTGCTCCAGCCGGTCGAAGGGCAAGGCCAGGGTGAGGGTGGCGGCCGGCCTGGGGATCAGCCGCAGGGTAGCCGCGGTAACCACTGCCAGAGTCCCCTCGGAGCCCACCAGAAGCTGGGTGAGGTTGTAGCCGGCCACATCCTTGAGGTTGCGGCTCCCGGTCTCCAAGATGGCGCCATCGGGCCGGACCGCTTCGAGACCCATGACCCAGCGGCGGGTCGAGCCGTACAGACAGCAGCGGGGCCCCGCCGAGTCCTCGGCGATGTTGCCGCCGAGCTGACAGGTCTCACGGCTGGCTGGATCCGGGGGGTAGAAGAGCCCGTGCTCGTCGACGCGGCGCTGGAGCTCGGCGGTCACCACGCCGGCCTCGGCCACGACGGTCAGGTTCTCGCTGTCGATCGACCGGATCCGATCGAGCCGTTCCAGCGACAGCACCAGGCCCCGGTGGACGGGGAGAGCCCCGCCCGAAAGACCGGTACCGGCACCCCGCGGGGTCACCGGCACCAGGTTCTCGTTGGCCCAGGCCAACACCCGCGAGACCTGCTCGGTGTCCCGGGGCAGCACTACCGCTTCCGGCTGAAAGTGGAGATCCTCGGTCTCGTCGCGGCCATAGCCGTCCAGCGCCACGTCGTCGGTGAGCAGACCGTCTTCGCCCACGATCTCCGCCAGCCGGCTCAAAAAGGCAGGCGTGGTGACGGCGAAACCGGTCGAGGGGTCGGGTTGGCTCATGGTTGGCCGCCTAAACGAGTCTTTCGATCAGCAGCGCGGCGAGTCCCAGAAAACAGCCGAGTCCTGCAAGATTAACGGCGGCGGTGACAAAGATGGGACTGCCTAGGGCCGGGTCGAGATCGAGCCGGTGGAGTGTCAGGGGGACCGCCGCCCCGAGAAACCCGGCCACCATGGTATTGGCGGTCTGGGCCACCAGCAGGATG
>SBFI01000094.1 GCA_006227875.1 Acidobacteriota bacterium | reverse complement strand
GCTGTGGTAGATGTGCATGAAGAACAGCACCACGAGACTGGCCTTGATGACGGCGATGGTCAGGGCAACGACGTCGTTCCAGGCACCAAAGTCCTGAAAGGCCACCAACACGGTGATCGCTGTCAGCACCATGAGGGCAAGGAAGACCAGGACGTAGGTTCGTACCGAGGTGATGTGCTCTGTCATTCGGCTTGCCCCCGGTTCAGAGATTTCGGCCCAGCAGGTAGAGGAGCGGGAAGAGAAAGATCCAGATGATGTCGACAAAGTGCCAGTAGAGACCCATACACTCGACCAGGTTGTGGTTCTCGCGTGAGAACGAGCCCCTGAGTGCCAGTACTACCATCACCAGCAGCACCCCGATACCGATGATCATGTGGAGAGCGTGCAGACCGGTCATGGCGAAGTAGAGATTGAAGAACATCTGCACGTTGCCCTCCTGGACGCCGAGGATCTCGTCGACCTCGGTGACTTCGAAGTGGAAGTCGGGTCCGGGCAACAGATGGTGGTCGATCTTGGCCTCGTACTCCACTACCTTGACACCCAGAAAGACGCCACCCAGAAGAATGGTGAGCACCAGAAACAGAGCGATCTGTTTGCGCCTTCCCTGTTGGGCTGCCCAGACGGCCAGGGCCATGGTCAGAGAGCTGCCGATGAGGACTGCCGTGTTGAAAGCCCCCAGACCGATGTCCAGCTCCTTGCTGCCCAGGGCAAAGGCGCGGGCGTTGGCCGAGCGGTAGACCACATAGGCGGTAAACAGGCCACCAAAGAACATGATCTCGGTGACCAGAAAGACCCACATACCGAGATAGGAGGCCTCGCGCTGCTGCTCGAAGTTGTCGAAATGGTGGGCCAGGCCCCAGGCCCGGCTCGATTCAGCCTGCATGACCGATTCCTCAGGCAACCCTCTTCTCCTTGAGCGTGTAGTAGTCGTAGGCCTCGGTGGTTACCACGGGCTTTTCCTCGAAATTGTGGGTCGGTGGCGGTGACGGTATCTGCCACTCGAGACCGTAGGCACCCCACGGATTGCTTCCGGCCCGCTCGCCGTACCGCATCGACCAGATGAAGTAGATAGTGGGGAGCAGATAGCCCACCGCCAGCACCGTGGCCCCGGCGGAGGAGAGCACGTTGAGCACTTGGAACTCCTCGGGGTAGGCGTGGTAGCGCCGCGGCATCCCCAGATAGCCGACGACAAATTGCGGGAAGAAGGTGAGATTGAAGCCGACAAAGATCAGCAGAGCCGAGATCTTCGACCAGAACGCCGGGTAGAGACGCCCGGTGATCTTGGGCCACCAGAAGTGAAGACCGCCGAGGTAGCCCATGACCGCGCCACCAACCATGATGTAGTGAAAGTGAGAAACCACAAAATAGGTGTCGTGGACGTGGATGTCGAAACCCAGGGTAGCCAGCATGGTGCCGGTCAGACCGCCGATGACGAAAAGGCCGACATAGCCGATGGCGTAGAGCATCGGTGTCTCCCAGGAGATCGACCCCTTGTAGAGCGTCGCCGTCCAGTTGAAGACCTTTACCGCCGAGGGGACGGCAACCAGCATGGTCAGAACCGAGAAGATCACCCCGGCCAGAACCGACTGACTGGCGACGAACAGGTGGTGTCCCCACACCAGAAAGCCCAGCACCGCGATTGCCAGACTGGAGAAAGCGACAAACCTGTAGCCAAAGATCCTCTTGCGGGAAAAAGCGGTAATCAGCTCACTCATCACCCCCATCGACGGGAGGATCATGATGTAGACCGCCGGATGCGAGTAGAACCAGAAGAGGTGCTGAAACAGAACCGGGTCGCCACCGAGCGCGGGATCGAAGATACCGATGTGGAGCAGCCTCTCGGCCGCCACCAGGAGAATGGCGATGGCCACCACCGGTGTTCCCAGAACCTGGATAAGACTGGTGGCGTAGTGGGCCCAGACAAAGAGCGGTAGCCTAAACCAAGTCAGCCCCGGCGCTCGCATCCGGTGGATGGTGACGATGAAGTTGATCCCCGTCATGATGGAGGAGAAACCGACGATAAAGGCCCCGAGGGCGGTCAGAATCACCTCACTGTTGGCGTACATGCTGCTGTAGGGGGTGTAGAAGGTCCAACCGGTGTCGGCTCCGCCGCGCAACAGCGCCCACATCATCAGCGCGGCGCCCAGGTTGTAGACGTACCAGCTCGCCAGGTTGAGCTTGGGAAAGGCGAGATCCTTGGCGCCGATCATGATCGGTATCAAGAAGTTGCCCAGGACCGCCGGGATCGACGGAATCAGAAAGAGGAAGATCATGATCACGCCATGAGCGGTGAAGAGCCGGTTGTAGACGTCCGGTTGCACCAGGTCACCGGCTGGTGTGGCCAGCTCGAGGCGGATCAGGGCGGCCATCATGCCGCCGATGGCAAAGAAGAACGAGATCGAGACCAGATAGAGGATCGCGATTCGCTTGTGATCCTTGGTCAACAGCCACGACTTGACGCCGTAGTCGACGTTCAAATAGTGGACGCGTCTAGCCTGCATTATTCACCAGCCCCACGGCATAATGCCGCGATCGCCCACCATCTCGGGCCGTACTCGAACTTCGCTCCTCGACATACTGAAAGTATGCCTCCGGGGCTCAGCCCTCCGTGCGGCCCGATCTGGCGGCCGCTTGCGACATTCTGCTCGCGCGTTGGTGAATAGTGCAGGCTTGGGAGATTTGTCGTTGCTTCGGCGCTCATCATTCTTCACTTTCTTTGCTGTCGCCGACCGCGACACTGTCTTCACTCTCGGCAGCCCCGCTGGTCAGAGAGCGGACATAGGAGATCAACTGGAAAAGCTCTTCTTCGGATAGCTGTCCCTGGTAGGTGGGCATCAACGGCTGGTAGCCCTTGACCAGCTTTGCGGTCGGCTCGAGAATCGATTCGCGGACATAGTTGGCATCCACGACGACGGATTCCCCGTCGCTTAGCGCAACCTCCTTACCCCAGATCCCTTGCAGGATCGGCGCCCGGGCCGCCGAATCGGGGAAGTGGCAGGTATTGCAGACGTACTTTGCAAACAGCGCCTCGCCGGAGCCGATGACGGTCTGCTCCGGCTGACCCGCGGCCAGCCACTGCTCGTAGTCCTGAGGCTCCATAACGATGACGCTGCCCATCATCTGCGAGTGCTCGGCGCCGCAGAACTCGGCACAAAAGAGGGTGAAGGTCCCGGTCTTGTTGGCCTCGAACCAAATGCTCGTGAAGCGGCCCGGCAATACGTCCGCTTTGACCCGAAAGGCGGGCACAAAGAAGGAGTGGATGACATCCTCGGAGGTCATGGTGAGCCGGATGCGCTGCCCGACGGGAACGTGAAGGTGATTGATCTCCCGGTTGCCCTCGGGATGCTGGAATTTCCACATCCATTGCTTGCCGGTGACGAAGTACTCCACCGCATCTGCGGGCGGCCGGTAGGCCTTGATATAGATCTTGGCTCCCCAGAAGAACATGCCGAGCAGGATCACCAGCGGAATCACCGACCAGACGATCTCCAGCCAGATACCCGTCTCTTCGGTCTCACCGATCTGCCCCTCCGAGCGCCGCCGGTATCTGATGGCGAAGTAGATGACGAGAGTCGCCACCAGCAGCGAGAAGAACAGAGCAATGGCCAGGAAGACAAAGGTGAGCTGATCGACCTCAGCCGCCAACTCCGTGGCCTTGTCCGGAAAGAGGGGGAAGTTTTTCCACATAGGTCGGTCAAGCCCCGGCGGCCGATGTCCGCCTTCTTCGGTCCCGCCGCCACTGCAGGATCAGGAACGACCCCAAGGCCAGCACAGTGGCCGCAGCCGCGAGACGGAGGATGTTCATGGCTGCGGCGCTGTACTTACCAACGACGGGGTCGTAGTGAAAGCAGTAGAGCAGCACCTGGTCCACCAACGAACCGATCTGATTGTCGGCGGCCTCGACAAGCCCCAGGCGAACATCTCTGGGGGCGTATTCGATGCCGTAGAAGTAACGTGCGATCTGGCCCTCGGGGGTGAGAGCCACAATGCCGGCGGCGTGGGCAAACTGGTTGGACTCGGGGACCCAGGCATAACGGAAGCCGAGGCTCCGGGTGACCCGTTCGACGGACACCTCGTCGCCGGTCAGAAAGTGCCAGCCCTCTTCGGTGCCCGGCCGGTCGTAGCGGCCGACATGGGTGGACCTCGCGGCCCGCGCCTCGGCCGGACCCTCCCGGGAATCGAAGCTCACGATCACCACCTCGAACTCCTCCCCCGGGTCGAACTCCAGGACGCCCAGCGAGCTGGTGAGGCCGTTGAGCACCATGGTGCAGAGCATGGGGCACTCGTAATAGACAAGCGCCATGATCACCGGCCGCTCGCCAAAATAGTCGCCCAGCGTGACCCGCTCGCCCCGTTCGTCGACAAAGACCGCATCCAACGGCACCGACTCGCCGAGTCGCTGATCGAAGCCGACATCCTGGAGCGGCCCCGGCTGGGTCGTGGG